>JBAZKM010000005.1 GCA_041650805.1 Candidatus Omnitrophota bacterium
GACCCGGAATCTATCACCTCGGGCGATATAGACGGCGACTCCAGGGACGAGGTCGTGATCGACTTCGGCGCCTCTTACGGCATATGGATATGGCATGACGACGGAACATGGCTCCAGATAACCGCGGTCGACCCGGAATCTATCACCTCGGGCGATATAGACGGCGACTCCAGGGACGAGGTCGTGATCGACTTCGGCGCCTCTTACGGCATATGGATATGGCATGACGACGGAACATGGCTCCAGATAACCGCGGTCGACCCGGAATCTATCACCTCGGGCGATATAGACGGCGACTCCAGGGACGAGGTCGTGATCGACTTCGGCGCCTCTTACGGCATATGGATATGGCATGACGACGGAACATGGCTCCAGATAACCGCGGCCTGAGCGCAGGATAGATAGTGACCGTAAAGCCAAAAAGGTCTATAATAGCATCATGAAGAAGTGGTTATTGATAATTTCAGCCGTACTCGGTTTCGGCCTCATCCTCGCCATAGGCGTCACTTCCATAACAAGATCTTCCCTTAAAGAGTTTGAAGCCGGATTGAGATCACCCCCTAAATCCCCTCCGGAGAGGCCGCGCGCCCTTAAAGAGAAAACGACGGAAATAAAAGATCCGGCCGTAGAGAAGGCCGTCCCGGATACGGCCCCTGCGGTCCCGGCCCATGCGGTCGAAGCGCCGCTGCCGGAAGAGGCAGAAGAGCCGGCAACACCGGAGGAAGAGCCCCCTGCAATAGAAGAAGAGATGGTCCAGCCGTTACCCGAAGAACCGGCAGTCATAGAGGATATTCCCGCGGAGGCGGTCCCGGAGCCCACATCGCCCGCTCCGGCCGAAACGAAGACCCCTGAGATGACCGTCGAGAACGCGGCCCGGATCATCGCGGCGACGCCAGCCGTCAGGAATACGACGGGACCCGTTGCCGGGGCCGATCAGGCGGCCTCTGCCACCCCTCCGCAATCCACCCAGACCGATGCGGCCTCCGCGGCCAAGGCGTCCAATGACATAACCTCTTTCGTCCCGCAGACGAATACCGTAGGCCCGGTGCCGGCTTCCGCCAAACCCGCCAAGCAGCTCCCTCCGTTCACCCCCGTAAGGAACACAACCGGCCCGGTAAAGACGAACAAATAACAAAACGTTCAATATAGATTTGCTGATTATCATTCTCAATGATATAATTACTATATATCATGAGCAAAAGCTATACCGCGAGTTTCTATGATTGGCAGAGCGGCGCCGCGCGGTCATCGGCGGAGGAGATGGTCCCGCTCATCATCGACCTGGTCCGCCCCGCCTCGGTAGTCGACGTGGGTTGCGGCACGGGGGCATGGCTTTCCGTCTTTAAAAGACACGGCATATCGGATATCCTCGGTATCGACGGCAGTTCCGTCCGCCGCGATATGCTGGAGATACCGCCTGACCGCTTCCTCGCAGTAGACCTCGATGAGCCCGCCGGAGTGAATAGGACGTTCGACCTCGTGATCTGCCTTGAAGTGGCCGAGCACATAACGGCCGCCCGCGCAGAGCGCTTCATAGATTTTCTTGTACACCTGGGGCCGGTCGTCGTCTTCTCGGCGGCCATCCCGTTCCAGGGGGGTACCAACCATGTCAACGAACAGTGGCCCGGATACTGGTGTGACCTCTTCTCCCGGAAAGGGTATGTCGCGGCGGACTGCATAAGGAAGAGTGTCTGGCAGAACGAAAAAGTGGATTACTGGTATGCCCAGAATACGCTGGTCTTTGTCAAAAGAGAATCGGTCGACAGGTTCCCGGGCATCAAGCGCTGTTATGAGAATACGGATCCCCGGTCCCTGTCCGTAGTGCATCCGAGACTTTATCTTAAGAAGGTCGACAGGGCGCTCAGCGGCCCGGACCTGACCGAGCTGCCGGTCCTGAAGGTCATCGCGGCGCTGCCGGCGCTTATATTCAGGTCGTTCTTCAGGAAGATAATGGGGATATTCCGCCTTATCAAAGGCCGGAGATGAAGACGGGGATGCCATCATCTCTCTGGAACAGAACATTCCTTAAGAATTTTGCCTCGCTTTCTGTCCTGCAGGTCAGTAATTATATCCTGCCTCTGATAGTCCTGCCTTATCTCGTGCGGGTCATCGGCCCGGAAAAATACGGGCTGATCGCTTTCGCGCAGGCGCTCTGCCAGTATTTTGCCGTCATTACGGATTACGGTTTCTGGATGTCCGCTTCGAGGGAGATCGCCATAAACAGGGACGACGAAAAGAAGGTGTCCGAGACGTTCTCGTCCGTGATCGCGGCCCAATTCCTGCTCATGTCGGCCTGCTTCCTGGTCTTATGCGCCATGCTTCTCTTCATACCCCGTTTCAGGAACGACTCGCTAGTCTATCTCTTCACTTTTGGCACCATCCTCGGCAGCATCATGTTCCCGAACTGGTTCTTCATGGGGAAGGAACGCATGGAATTCATGGCGGTGCGGGATATACTCGTCAAGATCGTCTTTACGGTATTAATATTCGTATTTGTCAGGAAGACGGAGCACTACATCTATGTCCCCATAATAAATTTTTTCGGTTACATGTGCGTAGGGTTATTGAGCGTGTGGACGCTGGTGAGAAAATTCAGGATAAGGGTCCGCGTGCCCCGCATATCGGATATCGTCAGCCGTCTTAAGAATAACAGGCATATCTTCGTCTCCGCCATATCGTTGAATTTCTACTTTGCCACCAATACATTCTTCCTGGGCATATTCACCAACAATACGATCGTCGGTTTCTATGCCGCGGCCGAGAAGATAATCATCACCATAACGCAGATATTCAATCCGCTCTTCAACGCCGCTTATCCTTACATCGCGAAGCTCGCCAACGAGTCGAAGGAGAAGGCGCTTGAAAAGGTGAAGAGGATATCGGTCATAACGATCGCCGCCTCCTCGGCCATATTCGCGGTCTTCCTGGCGCTTTCTGACGGGATAAACCTGCTTATACTGGGACCGCGGTTCGCGGATTCCGCGGCCATATCGAGGATACTCTCTCCGGTGCTTGTGACCCTGCCCGCCGTGTGCCTCCTGGCAAATGTGATACTGGTACCCTTCAGGCTGGAGAGGCCTCTCTCGGGGATATATGTGCGCGGCTGGATATTGAATACGATAGCCCTTCTCATAGTGCTGGGCATCTTCAGGGCGGGCGCCGCCGGCGTCGCTCTGACCAACGTAACGGTGCAGGCCTCATTGGCCCTGGCGATGCTCCTGGCGGTCAAAAGATACGGGGTGATAAGATCTCAAACAGCGAGCTGAAACGCTATGCGGCGGTAGTCTCTCTCGCTATTATAGCGACCCTCGGGATATTTTTTGTCCCGCTGGCGTTATTCCTCCTCATCGCATTCCTGTCGATCGCGGTCCTCTACCTGAAGAGCCCCAAGGTCAGTGTATTGATGATCGGCATATTGCTCATATTCCAGCCGCTTATAGTAGCACTGGTGGGGCGTTATCCGGACGCGGAGCTTCTGGTCAAAAGGTCCGAAGAGCTATTCATCCTGTTTGCCTTCGGCGTCGTCTTCTTCCGGAATATCGTATTCGAAAAGAGATGGTTCAGGACCGGCATCGAGATCCCGGTACTTTTACTGGTAGCCATAGCCGTCGCGGGATCCCTTAAGAACAGGATAGTGCCCGCGCACCTGGCGGCCTTCGACCTCATGCTGCTCCTCAAGGGTTTCATGGTATATTACATAGCGTATTCCCTGCGGCCCGATATCGGGGAGATATCGTTTTCATTACGGATCCTGCTGGGCGTGGGATTGTTCATCCTGTTTTTGGGGTTCGCGGACCTGGTCTCGCCCGCGACCTTCGCGAACATGCTGCGGGATGCGGAACCGACCGAGTACAGGTTCGGGATACCGTCCATAAGCTCAATGCTCTTCCACCCGGGGGCGTTCGGCGGGCTGATGGCGTTCTTCGGGTGTTTTTCGCTGGCTTATTATCTCGTTATGAAATCACCGCGGTATCTGGGTATCGCCGCGCTCTTTTTCGCGGGCGTCTTCTTCTCGGCCAGGGTAAAGCCCATCGTGGGGATCATGTGCGCATGCCTTGTGCCCATAATGGTCCTTCCCGTAAAGAAGAGAGTGAATTTCATATTATTGCTCGCCCTGCTTCTCCTGATCACGGCCAATATCATAGGCCCGAAGGTGGGCGTGCTTTTTCATGACAAGATATATGACTACTTCCAGGGGCCAAGGGCAGGCAACTTCGCCCGCAACGTCCTCTATTCAACGAGCCTGCGCCTGGCGAAGGACTTTTTCCCATTCGGCAGCGGGTTGGGGACGTTCGGGGGATGGGTGGCCGCTCTCTATTACAGCCCCATATATGCCATATACGGCATAGACAACGTGCTGGGGCTGGAGAGGGGCGGGAAATTCCTCACGGATACGTTCTGGCCTTACATAGTGGGGCAGTTCGGTTATTTAGGGCTGGCCTGTTATCTATGGATAATAGCCGCTATATTCATGCGCCTTGCCAGGGCGTATAAGAGGTCCAGCCTAGACGCCGTAAGGGCTTTCATAATCGGGACGCTCATGATATTTACGGAGGCGCTCGTGGAATCCATCGCGGAGCCCGTATTCCTGAAACCCCCTCTCTTCTTTCTCATCTTCGCCTGCGTCGGCGTCTCCCTTTCGTTATCCGACGCTCGTATCAACGGGCAGGGCCCGGAGGAAGGAGGCAGTCATGCCTAAGATGCTCTTCCTGAAGACGTCATTCTCCGGCTCAAGCAGATATCTTATGGATGGGTTCAGGAATATGGGCTGGGAACTGACGGTGGTGGAAGTGCCTTTCCCGAAGACCGACAGGATCCTCGCCCTGGCCCTGAACTTCCGCTTCGATCCCATGGAATGGATAGCGGCGGCCCAGAACTGGCTTGGCCAATTCTATAAAAGGCCCTCTCTCTTCATGGCGAAGACGAGATTCTGCCAGGACGCCGTGGAGAGATACGGGGAGAGCGTAGACGTCATATTCCAGACGCAAAGCCTCTTCATGCCCGTAGCCGGCATAGAGGGCCTAAGGACGCCTTATACCGTATTTACGGATTATACAAATATGCTTGCCGATAAGAACCCCTATTGGCGTCCTTTCGCGCCGGCAGGGAGAGAGAGCTACGAGCTCGAAAAGAGGCTCTTCCGGAACGCGTCCGCGGTCTTCATCACCAATGAGAACGCCAGGAGGTCGCTGGTGGATGACTACGGCGTCTCCGGGGACAGGGCGGTCGTAGCCAGGTTCGGGGCGCCTTTCGATAAACTGCCGGAAGACAGGCCCAGGAGCTATGACGGCAAGACGATACTCTTCATCGGCAAGGACTTTGAGAGGAAAGGCGGATGGGTGCTCGTAGAGGCCTTCAGGAGGGTCAGGCAGGAGATACCGGCCGCCGAGCTCATCATCGCCGGGCCTCAGAAGTACGCGTTAAAGATAAGGGATGAAGGCATTTCGATCTTAGGCAGGATAGGCGACAGGGAGCGTATCGGGGGCCTGTATAAAAAGGCGTCTCTCTTTGCTATGCCCTCTTTGAGCGAACCGTCCGCCCAGGTATTCCTGGAGGCGATGGCCTATAAGCTGCCGTGCGTCAGTACGGACGTGGACGGGACTTCGGAGATAGTCAAAGACGGCCAGACCGGCCTTCTTGTCAAGCCGAAGGATGCGCAGGCGCTCGCCGGGCGCATCGTCTCCCTTTTGAAGGACCAGGACCTGATGAAGAAGATGGGCGAATACGGTTACGCGCGCGTAAGGTCCGATTTTACGTGGGAGAGGACCATAAGAGATATGGACGCGCGCCTGAGGGCCATAATAGCCGGAAAGGGCCGGCCATAGACGATGAATATACTGATGCTCGTGCCGTGGGAAGTGGATACCGTCGCCGAAGATGACGTATCGCGGCAATCGGCGAATGTACTGGTGAGGGGTGGGCGGTACTGGTTCTTCCGCCACCTGAAACGCGGCGATGTAAATATAGACGTGATCGGGAAAAGGGAAGCCCCGCTTATAGATCATATTGAGAAGCGGCTCCTCCGGTTCCATCTACTCTATCCGCTTGCGGTATCCGGACGGGTCCGGAAGTACGACATGGTATTCTGTTTCCATTCGCAGATAGGCATCGTGCTGGCGCTATTGATGAGCGTATTCGGCCCCCGGGGCATCCCGCTCATCATATTCGACGTCGAGGGGCTCGGGAGAAAGCATAATTGGTGGCAGCGCGCCCTGATAAAGAAGGCGCTCCCCGCGGTCTCTAAGATATTCTATTTTTGCACCGCCCAGAAAGAGGATTACATCAGATATTTTCCGGAGATAGGAGAGAGGGCCGTATTCGTGCCGTTCGGCATAGACGTATCCAGGTACGCTGCCGGGAGGGCGGTTGAGGAGGACCGGATCATCTCGATAGGCCATCAGGACGCCTCTTTCAGGGACTGGGGCACCCTTCTGGAAGCGTACGCGCTGGTGGGTACGAAGACCTCATTGCTCATAGTCGGCAAAGAGGATTTCGGATGCTGCGCGGTCGGGCGCAGGAGATTACCCGGCGGCGTCGAATTGGCGGGCAGGGTCGGCCTGGGCCGGCTCAACGACCTCGTCCTCAGGTCAAAGTTCGTCGTCCTGTCCCTCCCGGAACGGAGGCATTCGTTCGCCCAGATGACGCTCCTCGGGTGCATGGCGCTCGGGAAGGCCGTAATAGTTTCGAAGGTCTCGGGCGTGATCGACTACGCGGAGGACGGCAAGACAGCCCTCTTTACGAGGCCTTACGATGCGGAAGATATGAGAGATAAGATAGTGTCTCTTCTTCGCGACCCCGGCAGGGCCGCTGCCATAGGCGCGGACGCGAGAAGAGCGGTGGAGACAAGATTTACGGAAGAGATGATGGCCGCAAGTATATTTAATGCCGTATCCGGGCTGGGATGAGAGATGAAGGTACTTCTCGTAAATAAGTTCTTCTATCCGAAAGGCGGGTCCGAAAGCATCTTTTTCGATACCGCCCGGGTCCTGGTATCGAAAGGCCACAGCGTCTCCTTCTTTTCGATGGCGGATAAGAGGAACCTGCCGTCGCCTTACGGGAAATACTTCGTGGCGAATGTAGATTATGAAAATATGAATGCCGCCGCCGGGATAAGGGCCGCAGGAAAGATCATCTACTCGTTCGAGGCGGAACGCAGGATGGAGGAGCTTATAAAGGACGAGAGGCCGGATATAGCGCATCTGCACAATATACACCACCAGATCTCGCCCTCGATAATCCGCAGCCTGAAGAGACACGGGATCCCGGCGGTGATGACGATGCACGATTACAAGATGTCCTGCGCCTCGTATATGATGCTTGCCGGGGGCGCGGTCTGCGAGGCTTGCCGGGGGCGCAGGTATTATCATTGTCTCCTGAAAGGATGCGTCAAGGGCTCGAGGATGAAGAGCCTCGTCAGTACGGTCGAGATGTACCTGCACCATTCGGTCCTCAAGATATATGACATGATCGACCTATTCATAGCGCCGAGCTCATTTTTGAAGGATAAACTGTACGAAATGGGATTCCGGGGAGAGACGGTCCATATACCCAATTTCATATTCCCTGATAGCCTCGGACCCGCCCCGGACCGGGGGGGCCGGACGATCGCCTATTGCGGCAGGTTGTCCGGGGAGAAAGGCCTGAAGACGCTTATCGCGGCCATGAAAGGGGCGGGGGACCTGAGGCTAAGGATAATAGGGGACGGGCCCGACCGCAGCATGCTGGAGAAGTTCGCCGCGGAGACGGGGGCCGGGATATATTTCACCGGGCATCTTGAAGAGGCCGCCCTGCGGGAAGAGATGGCCGGGGCCGCCTTCCTCGTCCTGCCGTCGGAGTGGTATGAAAATAGTCCGAGGGTGATCATCGAGTCCTTCGCGATGGCCAGGCCGGTGATCGGCGCCGATATAGGCGGGATACCGGAACTCGTAAAAGACGGGCATACCGGATTTACTTTCAAGCCGGGGGATCCCCGGGACCTGGGGGAGAAGATCAGGTATCTTGCGGACCATCACGATAAAGCGCTGGAGATGGGCAGGAACGCAAGGCGGTTCGCCGCGGAGGAGCTGAACGGCGAAAAATATTACGGGTCATTGATGAAGGCCTACGGGCGGGCGTTCGAAAGATCCGGCAAAAAGGGGTCCTGAAAGATGTTCGGGTCGAAAAGCAGATTATACGGTTCGGTGATAGTGACCTACAGGTGCAACGCGCGCTGCAACATGTGCAACGTCTGGGAGCACCCGACGGGCTCCGGCGAAGAGATAGGCCCGGACGTCATCAAAAAACTTCCCCGCATGTCCTTCTGCAACGTGACCGGGGGGGAGCCGTTCGTGAGGCAGGACCTGCCCGATATAGTGGCCATCCTGCGGCAGAAGGCAGACCGTATCGTCATAAGCACGAACGGATATTTTACCGACAGGATAACGGACCTGTGCAGGAGATACCCGGGCACAGGCATACGTATAAGCATAGAAGGGCTGCGGGGATCGAATGACGCCATAAGGGGGATACCGCAGGGGTTCGACAGGGCATGGCAGACGCTTTTAGAGTTGAGGGATATGGGCATGAAAGATATAGGTCTTGCCATGACCGTGCAGGATTCCAACGCTAAGGACCTCACGGCCCTTTATCAGCTCGCCCTGGGTCTCGGTTACGAATTCGCGACAGCGGCGCTGCATAACTCGCACTATTTCCACAAGAGAGACAACGTCATACGCAATAAAGAGGAAGTTATAAAAGAGTTCGGGAAGCTCATAACGCTTCTCCTGAAGTCGAAGAAGCCCAAGGACTGGTTCCGGGCATATTTTAATTACGGCCTGATAAATTACATAAGGGGTAAGAAGAGGTTCCTGCCGTGCGAGATGGGGCAGGACGGGTTCTTCCTCGACCCCTTCGGTGATGTACTCGCCTGTAACGGGATGGACGAGAAGATGCCGATGGGGAACCTGAAGGACCAAACCTGGGAAGAGATATGGGATAGCCCGAGGGCAAGAGATGTGCGCGATAAGGTGAAGTACTGCACCAGGAATTGCTGGATGATAGGGAGCGCCGCGCCGGCGATCAGGCATCATCCTATGGGGCCGGTCGCGTGGGTGCTGGCCAATAAATTAAGGGTCATGTTCAATAAAGAGATCGACCTGAGATGAAGAATATCAAAGTAGCCGTTTTGGGGACAAGAGGTTTTCCCGGAGTGCAGGGAGGCGTGGAGGCGCATTGCGAAAAATTGTACCCGCGCCTTGCCTCTCTCGGGTGTGACGTGACCGTCTTCACCAGGGCGCCTTATGTGGATACGGGTATAGGAGAATATAAGAAGGTAAGGCTGGCGGCTCTTACGTGCCCCAGGAGCAAGAACTTCGAAGCGATAATCCACACCGTGAAGGGTATCTTTGCGGCCGGAAAGATGAGGCCGGATATACTCCATATCCACGCCATAGGCCCGTCTCTCCTCGTCCCGCTGGCAAAGCTCCTGGGCCTTAGAGTGGTGATGACAAATCACGGCCCGGATTACAAAAGGAAGAAGTGGAATTTCATAGCCAGGTTCGCCCTGAGGATGGGGGAGCGCATGGGAAGCCGTTTCGCGGACGGTGTGATATGCATATCCGAAAAGATAGGAAGAGATATCAGGATAAGATACGGCCGGGATGCCGACGTGATACCAAACGGGGTGGAGGCCCCCGTGATATTGAGATCGGAAGAGGCCCTGAAAAAGTATTCTTTGACCGGCGGCAGGTACATATTGACGGTCGGCAGGTTCGTGCCCGAAAAGGGGTTCGACTATCTGATAGATGCATTCGCCATGGCCTCGCCTGAGGGCTGGAAACTTGTGATAGCAGGCGATGCCGACCATGAAGACAGGTACAGCAGGGCCCTTAAGAAGAAGGCCGCCGGCCGGAAGGATGTTGTCCTCACAGGGTTCCTGAAAGGCAGGGACCTGGGAGAGCTGTACAGCCGCGCCGGCCTATTCGTCCTTCCTTCGTATTATGAAGGGCTGCCCATAGCGCTTCTCGAGGCGATGAGCTACGGCCTTTCGTGCGTGGCGAGCGCCATCGATGCCAATAGGGAGGTGCCCCTCCCCGGCGGGCGTTATTTCGCCGCAGGCGACACCGGCGCGCTGGCCGGGAAGATAAGAGAGTTCACGGCCAGGCCTTTCAGCGGCGAAGAGAGCTTGTCGGAGAGGAAGACGGTCCTGGAAAAGTATGACTGGGATGTAATAGCGGGAAAGACGCTCGAAGTATACCGCAGGATATCAGGCGGACGCAATGTATAATAACGGACGGCACATCGTGAATTTTGCGCTTGCGGCAATCTGCCTCTTGCTGGCGGTGCCTATAGCCATGCCCCTGGCCGCGGAGATAGCGTACAATAACGCCGAGCGGCTGGAGGGCCGCCTGCAGTACGCAGGCGCGCTGGCGGATTACAGGAACGCCATTCGGGCAGATCCCCTGAGCGCCCGCTACAGGTCGGGCTATGGGGCGTTCCTCCTCAGGCGCAGCGCGGACCAGAAGGGCAGGATCGCCATATACTGGCTCGAGGAAGCGGTGCGGTCGTTCTCGTATGCCGCTGAACTCAATCCGAGGAGCGCAGAGACCGAACTGAACATGGCCCAGGCCAAGATGCGGCTCTTCCTGTATAACGTGCGGGAGAAGCGGCTCAAGGACGAGGCCTTTGTCCACTTCAGGAATGCTCTTAAGAACGACCCCAATGGTTTCAACATATCCTATTCGGCCGGCTACTCCGGGATAGTGGCATGGAAATTTTTGAACGACGGAGAGAGGCGCCTCGTCCTGGACAGGTTACGGTACAGCATATCTCTCAGGCCTTCATATAGCAGGCACATCTATCCGCAGCTCTGGCGGTATACGAAAGATCTCGGCCCCCTCAAGGAGGTCACCCCGGATACGCTAGAAGCCAACGAGGGCCTGTATTATTTCATAGTGGATAATAACCTGAAAGAATTGATACCGGAAGGGCGCGCCAGGGTCGATCTCTTCAGGGAAAGAGAACGCCCGGAGGAGGTCTCCGCAGAGAGGGATGCGGAACGCAGGAGGATAGAGGTCATAAAGACCGGCCGCGGCGCCGCCCCGGCGGCCGCTTCGGTCGGGCAGGAGGATTGGCGCGGCACCGATCATTCCGGTAAAAATCCTTACGTCAACGGCGCCATGTACTGGGGAGGGGCGGTGGATGCGGTGATAGAGATGCCGCCGGGCCCGTCGGTAGTGAGGATCAAGGCAAGAGGTTCTCCCGTCGAAAAGGTCTACCCGTATATGGTCGTGAAGCTGGATGCCGAAGAGATCGGAGAGGCCTTCGCGGAGAGCCCGGAATGGAAAGAGTACTCTTTCAAGGTCAGGACGGACGGCGGGGCAAAGGTCCTCAGCGTCATATTTATGAACGACCTCGCCACCGATGCGGAGGACAGGAACCTCTTTGTAGGTGAGGCCGTGATAACCAAAGACGGGGAATGACATGTATAGGGCTTTTCTGTTGAGCGGCGTCTCCTTCCTTCTCGTCTTCGCGCCTGTCGCGCGCGGGGCGGTGAGGATATGGTCGATCACACCGGTGCTGCTTATAGAGTTGCTGCTCGTGTTTGCCTGGTTGTGGAGGGTAAATAACAGGGTCCACAGTCCACAGTCCACGGTCCACAGAAAATTCGCGAGGACGGAGATAGACCTGCCGATCGCGCTCTTTGTGATCCTGGCAGTCGTCTCGGCCTTCTTATCCGTATATAAACACGATAGCATATATGCCGTCATGAAACTTTTCGGGTATGTGGGCGTATATTATCTGGTCGTGAACGAATTCGACCGCGAAATGATAAAAAGGCTTTTGAATATAGTCATATTCACCGGCGCGGCCCTCTCCCTCTGCGGCATTATGCAATATGCGGATCTCCTGCCGCGCGAATGGTGGGTCCCCAAAGAATTTTTGGCCGCCACATATGTCAACCATAACCATTTCGCGGGGTATCTGGAGCTGGTGATACCGGTAGTAATAGGAATGATAGTAAATGGAGTTAGGAGTCGGGAGTTAGGAGTAAGAAGGAAAGAGATAGTGCTCGTCATGGCGCTCGTCATGATGATGGCGGCTTTCATACTGGCGCAGTCGCGGGGGGCATGGTGCAGTCTGGGGTTCGCGGTCCTGGTCATGATAGCCATTCTCGGAAAGAGCAGATCAGGCCGGGGGAGACATTTTTTTATGATCTTCGTCCTCCTCTTCATAACGTTCCTGTCGATATATCTCAATATAGACCTCATAACACAGAGGATCGACCAGCCCGCCGGGGAGGCGTCGCTCGCCATCCGCATGAAGATATGGCGCGGCAGCATGGAGATGCTGGCCCGCAACCCTTTCACCGGAACGGGCATCGGCACATTCATCTGGGCATTTCCCCGGTTCAGGCCTCCGGAACTGCAGGTGATGGCGAACTTCGCGCATAACGATTACCTGCAGATGGCCGCGGAGATGGGCCTGGCCGCTCCGGCGATCATGCTTTGGATATTTATATCGGCTATACGGCGCGGGGCGGCTAAAGGGGCTTCGCATCCCGTACGGCTCGGGTGTGCCATGGGGGCCCTGAGCCTGGCTATCCATGGTATCACTGATTTCAATTTTCATATCACGGCAAATATGCTATTATTCACTGTATATCTTGCCGTCATAATGAAAGGGCGCGCCGGGAACGGAGGAACGGATAATGCTTAAGGAAAAGGACGCTGTCATCCGGAAGGCGATGTTGCTATTCGATGCCTTCGTCGTCTCCGTATCGTTCTCGATAACATTCCTCCTCAGGCAGAACCTGAAGTCGTTCTACAAGCTGGATATGATCCCTTCGACGGATATCATCACCGACATGTCCGGCGCCTCGCTCAACGATTATCTCGTCGTCCTCTTCTTCATAGTCCCCATATGGTGCATCATGCTCTACCTGTCGGGCATGTACCGTTCCATGCGCACAAAGACGATCCTGGAAGCTGTCTGGATCCTCATAAAGGCCTCGTTCTTCACAACCCTTGCCTTCGGCACCATCGTCTTCCTCTTCAAGATGAAATTCGTGAGCAGGGCCTTCTTCGTCATATTCCTGGCCCTGAGCTCTCTTGCCATACTGACCGAAAAGATCGTCATATTTTCGATCATGCATTACGTGAGGCGCCAGGGGTATAACTACAGGCGGTTCATCGTGGTCGGCACCGGGAAGCGCGCCGCCAGGTTCATCGAGAGGATAAGGCACCACCCGGAGTGGGGCCTGAGGATAGAAGGTATAGTGGACTATGAGAAGGAGCATGTGGGGAGGGAGGTCGAAGGGGTGAAGGTCATAGGGACTCTCGAAGACCTGCAGAGGATACTACATGACAACCCGATAGACGAAGTGGTCTTCATAGTCCCGCGCGCGGTCCTGAGCCGTATAGAGGGTTCCGTATACATATGCGAGACCGAAGGGGTGAAGGCCACCATCGCGGTGGACCTCTTCGACGTGAGGGTCGCCAGGTCGCGCCTTACGGAACTCGAGGGTGTGCCCCTGATAACGTTCGAGACGACGTTCGCGGAGGAATGGCAGCTCTTCATCAAGAGGGCCGTCGATATCATCGCCTCCGGTATAGGCATAATCGCCTTAAGCCCGCTCTTCCTGGTGACGGCCCTTCTGATAAAGATGACATCGCCCGGGCCGGTCTTCTACAGGCAGAAGAGGGTCGGGCAGAACGGCCGCCGCTTCGTCCTTTATAAATTCCGGTCGATGTACGAAGGGGCTCACGAAAAATTATCGGAATTGATGGCCATGAACGTCATGAAGGGGCCCGTTTTCAAAATGAAGGACGACCCGAGGGTTACGCCGCTCGGCCGGCTCCTGAGGAAACTGAGCATAGACGAGCTCCCGCAGCTCTTCAATGTCTTCATGGGCCAGATGAGCCTCGTCGGCCCGAGGCCGCCGCTCGCCAAAGAGGTGGCTCAGTACGAGCCCTGGCAGAGGAGGCGCCTCTCGATGCGGCCCGGCATCACCTGTATCTGGCAGATAAGCGGCAGGAACAATATAGATTTTGAGGACTGGATGCGGCTCGATCTGGAGTATATCGACAACTGGTCATTGTGGCTCGACTTCAAGATCCTCGTGAAGACGATACCGGTGGTGCTCTTCGGGATAGGCGCTTACTGAGGCCGGTCGTCTATTTTATGAGAAGGAGATAATATGGTGAAATTGCACAAGATACGGTTAGTTGCAGCGCTCTTCCTGTGCGCGGCCGTTTCCGGAGGCTGCGCCCCGAGACATGCCGACGATGATAAAGTGATCGCCCGCGTAAACCGTTACGAGATGACGCTGGAGGACCTCCGGGACGAGCTTGCCACGAGGGGCGCCGGAGGCAGACACCTCGCCGCAGGGACTTCGCTGCCGACGGATGACCTGCTCGACGAGCTTATCACCAAAAAGGTCCTGGTGCAGGAGGCGCAGAGGCAGGATTTCGACAAGGACAGGATGTTCATGAAGGAGATAGAGCGGTACTGGGAACAGGCGCTCATAAAGATCCTGCTCAAGAAGAAGACGCGCGAGCTCGCCCGGACCATCAAGGTGAGCGATGAAGAGGCGCGCGACGAATACGGGCGCATCAAGGAGGAGGAAGGCGGCAGGGTAGAGCCGTATGAGATGATGGCGAGCGGGATAAAGAACGACCTCCGTTACCGCAAGATCCAGGAGGCCCTGGATAAGTGGGTCATCTATCTGAAGAAGGAAGCCAACGTCAGGATATACAAAGAGAATATAAAGTGAGGTGAAATATGGAGACGTCCCACAGGAACAGGAGAAGGAACTATTTCATAAAGAAGAGATTCCAGACGTCTTTTATAATTAAATTCTGCTCCCTCGTGGTGCTGGGAGCCGTTATCTCGGGCGCCATCATATACGCCATGTCGAAGGCGACGGTCACCACGACATTCGATGATTCCCGGCTTACAATAAAGAGCACGGCCGACTTCATCCTCCCGGCGGTGCTACTGGCGAGCGCCGTCGTCATCATCGTCATAGGCCTCGCTACGATAGTCATGACGCTATTCACGTCGCACAGGATAGCCGGTCCTCTCTACCGTATGGAAAAGGACGTCGGCCACGTCGCGCTGGGTAACTTCAACAAAAGGTTCAGCCTGCGCCACGGGGATGAGATCAAGCCGCTCGCCGAGAGCCTCGACGCGATGGTCTCGATGCTGAGGGTGGAGATAAATACGATAAAGGACCTCGTCCGCGAACTCAATTCGGACGCGGCCGCGATCGAAAAGGACGACGGTGTCAAACTGCCGCCGCGGTTCAAAAAGAGATTAGCCGACCTTATGACAGTGATCGAGAAGTTCAAGACGTAATTCAACCGGATACAATGCAGATATCGTTCCCGACACGTAAAAATTTGCTGGACCCGAAGATCATGGCGCTCTCATTCGCGGTGGCCGCCGCCTCTTTTTGCGCGCCCCTATTCGGCGAATATGCGGAGTCGCTGAAGGGGACCGGCGATGCGGCCGCGAGCGCCGTCGCGGAAGGTGCGCCGCCCGCCGCGGCCCAGGAAGAGTGGCGGTCGACGGAGAGCGAGTTCTTCACCATATATTACCGCCCGGACGCAAGCCTCAAATCGATGGACAGGAAGTTGCGCCGCCGGGGGTATTATATGAGCTGGGGCAGGTCTTCCGAGGTCCTGCCCGGTTCCGGGGCTAGCATAGCCCGGAGGATGGACTCGATCTTCGGTAGGGTCGAAGAGGTCCTCGACATGTATCCCAGGAATATGCATATAAAGATCAGGATCTTCAGGGACAGGGAAGAGCTGAGCGAAGAGTATAACAGGATCTTCCATAAGAGCGCCCATTTCAAGTCGTTCTACGTCCACAAACATGAGACGATCTACACCTCCGAAGAGGATATATCCGACTCGGTCATCTCTCACGAGATGGGGCATGCCATAGTCGACCACTATTTTGCTATAATCCCCCCTCCGAAGATACGAGAACTTCTCGCATCATACGTCGATACACATCTGGATGAGGAATAGGATGGTACAATTCTGTTAGGTAATAAAAAAGCATGATTTAGTCGATTGACGTCTAGATGAAATTATGATATATTAGTATCACAAACTATAAACAGACCCGGTTATATCACACTCTATGGAGGAAAAGACGATGCGAATATTGAAATTTTCATTACTTGCCGTATGTGCGCTGTCTATACTATTTATAGCGACCGCATCCCAGGCAGCGGGCGGACTGACCGTGGCAGAGATCACCGGGAAGGTGCTCGTCAAGATACAGCCATCCGCGGAATGGGCGCCGGCAGCCAAGGGCCAGGTCCTCAACGGCCAGGATGCCATAAAGACGGAAGCGGACGGCGGTGCCCTCCTGGAGCTTCCGGACAAGAGCAGCGTTACATTGAAAGCGAATTCCGAGCTGGCGGTAGAGGCGATCCTGTGGGAAGATGCCTCCAAGAAGGTGGGGCTCAACCTTCCTGACGGGGAGCTCAGGGCAATATTGAATAAACTTGGCCCCGATTCCGAATTTACGGTGAAGACGCCGACCGCCATATGCGGCGCAAGAGGGACGATCTTCTACCTGCTGTCGAGGGGCCTGAAGACGAGGGTATTCGTCGAAGACGGCCTGATAGAGTTCATCAATACTAAGAGCGGCGAGAAGAAGGACGTCGGCGAGGGCAACTATTCGGATGCCAACGATGACGGTACCATTACGGAGCCGGGCGCGCCTTCAGAGGGTGACAAGAAGGAGATGACATCCGGTTGGGATACGGGTCTGGTAGCCGAACCGTACAGCGAGCCCGCAGGCGATAATGCAGGCGGGACCGAAGATGATATACAGCCGGCAGCTGTGATACAGGAGACGCACGCAAGCCAGATATAAAGAACGACAAATATTCAAAGAGATCAAAGAAGGGGCCTTTTGAGGCCTCTTCTTTTTGTCCCGCCGGAATTGTCTAAAAAGCTCTTGACAATTATCCCCTTAATGATAAGATTTTAATATTATTATGTCAATAAACTATATATCGGTCCACCAACCACACGAAAGAGCCAGATGAAGATAATGAGCTTGCGGGGCGTACGTCCCATCCTGACGGGTTATCTTGTAATATCGTTCCTCTTCTCCTATTCCTGCGGTCCGTCTTATGCTGCCCTCCTCAACAAGGACCTTCCCCAGAGAGAAGGCGTCAAGCTGGGCAGCAGCAATATGATATTTCACTCCGCTTTTTCACAGGAAGAGCAGTACGATTCCAACGTCTACCTCACCGATTCCGACCTGCGGTACGATCTCGTGAGCATAATGAACCCGTCCCTGGGTATCGAGATACCGTTCAGGGATAACAGCATAAGCGCCGATTACGACTGCAATATGGTCTTCTTCGGCCACCAGGTCGAGCAGGACCACATAGACCACCGGGTGAGGGGCCTCATCGATATAAACCTCACGGACTATAAGATCGAGGTCAAGGATATGTTCAGGCACTTCACCGACAGGTCCGGTTCCGAAAATACGGCCCGGCTCAAGAGGGACACCAACGATCTCGACGCGGAGATATCCGCGGAGTTTGAGCGTTTCGGTTTCAGGGCGGGATATTCCAACAGCATAGAGGACTACCTGACCACCGATATATCCTTTGACCCGTTGACTTACGAGGACAGGAGCACAATGAGGCACGACGTCATGGGCGAACTCAGTTACCGGTTCATGCCCAAGACGCTCTTCCTCCTGGAGACGGACCTCGGCTACGTCGATTACTACAACTGTTCCCTCGTCCCGAACTCCTGGTATACCGAAACGGTGGCCGGCATAAAGGGCGAGTGGTTCAGCAGGGCAAACGTCAATTTTAAGGCCGGTTTCAGGTACCAGCACTATGAGTCGTCGGACCTGATAGACGATAAGCCGTATATAGGGCCGGTATTGCGCGGCGGTTTCGACTATTACATCACCGAAGACGATACCCTGGGGGTGAGGGCCGAGAGGACCATATATGAATCGACCTACGACAAGATGAACTATTACAACGTGAACCTCATAGGGTTCGACTATACGCATAAATTCAGCGATAAGCTTTCGGTCTCGGCCGCCGGTTTCTACCAGATCAACCTCTATCCCAGCGAGACGACGGAGAACGGCAAGACCGGGAAGAGGTACGACAATTTCTTCGGCGGATCATGCGGTGTGCGTTATGACGTGCGTAAATGGGTCTCGGTCGAAGCCAGGTACGAATATAACCAGAGGATATCGAGGTTCGATACGTTCGATTACGCGGATAACCTGATATCGCTGCGCGGGACAGTCGGGTTCTGATAATATGACAAAGATCTTATCGGTGTTCGTTTCGGCAGTGCTGGCATTATGCCTCATATCCCCGGATCTCTTTTCGGCCGAGAGGCCGGAGTACCGCATACAATCTTCGGATGTCCTCTCGATAACCGTGCACGGCCAGCCCGATCTCGCCACAAAGACGAGGGTCACCCAGGACGGGTATATATCGTTCCCTTTGATAGGAAAGGTCGCCGCCAAGGGGCTCACCGTCCAGGAGCTGGAGCAGACGATAAAAGAGATGCTCGAGAAGAGCTACCTGGTGAACGCGGCGGTCCTCGTCTTCATCGAGGAGTACCATCCCAGGCAGGTCTCGGTCATAGGAGAGGTGAAGAGCCCCGGTAAATACGACATGCCGGGCGAGAAGAACATAACCCTGATGCAGTCGATCGCGATGGCGGGCGGTTTCACCAAACACGCCGAGGTCACGAGGATACGCATCATGAGGATAGAGAACGGCGAGAAGAAGACCTTCGTGGTGAACTCAAAAGAGATCACCGATAAGGGGGATAAGGACAAGGATATGCTGCTTGAGGCCGAGGACATTGTCTTCGTGCCGGAGAGTTTCTTCTAAAGAAAGAACGGTATAAATGCACGCTTCCCAGCCCATCAACGAAACCTTACACCTGCAGGACTATATCAACGTGGTGCGCCACAGGCGCGACGTCGTGACCCTCTTCTTCGCCACCGTCGTCCTGGTCGTTGCGATAGGCAGTTTCGTTATGATGCCCATATACCGGGCGACCGCGGTGCTACTTATAGATGTCGAAAGCCCGAATGTGCTCACCACGTCGGGGACCGTGGCCCTCGAGTCGCAGAACTACTATTCCTATAAAGAGTATTACCAGAGCCAGATAGAGATAATAACTTCCGAGGCGCTCATCAGGAAGGTATTCGATGAATTCGGCCTCGGCAAGATGAGGGAGTACGCGAAGGCGAGAGAGCCGATCAAAAAATTCATAAAGACAATAAGGGTGGAGCCGGTGCGCGACACGCGGCTATTCAGGTTGAACGTCGATAACAGGGACCCGGAGGTCGCCAGGAAGATAGCGAACCGGCTCGCCGAGATATACGTGAAGCGGAACCTGGCCTACATAAGCAAGAACGAACTGCTGAACCTGCTGAAGAACGAATACCTGAAGCTGGAGACGCGGCTTTCCGAATATACCAAGGTCTATAAGGAGGACCACCCCGAGATGATACGTCTCCGCAAGGAGATGTCGGAACTTGTAACGAAGATAGAGCGAGAGAAGGAATCGGCCATCACTTACGATATAGGGGACATGGAGTCCAAGACCGAATACCGCCATACCCTAGAGGGCCTGAAGGCCAATAACGTAAGCATACTCACCCTGGCCGAGACGCCGCGCATACCGATAAAGCCCAAGAAACTCCTGAACATAATCATAGCGATAGTGGTGGGGCTGGTCGGCGGGACCGCCCTCGCGTTCTTCTTCGAATATATGGATAATACTGTAAAGGACGTCGAAGAGATAGAGCGGATGACGCACTGGCCCATACTCGGTAACGTCCCGACGATAGACGCCTCCGGCAAGATGGCGGAAGGGGAGAAGGACCTGTACGTCCATATAAGGCCGAAGGACCCGATATCCGAGATGTACCGCTCGATCAGGACCAGCATATTGTTCTCGGCGACGGAAGAGCATCCCATAGACAGCATTATCGTAACGAGCCCCGGGCCCCAGGAAGGGAAGACGCTGATGTTGTGTAACCTCGGCATCGCGATGGCCCAGAACCAGAAACGCGTGCTCCTTGTGGATGCCGACATGCGGAGGCCCCGCCTGCACGAGGCCTTCAAGATACATAACGAGACGGGGTTAAGCGATTTCCTCTCGGGACAGGCGCCTTTCGATAAGCTGGTCCAGAAGACCGAAATAGAAGGTCTCTCTATAGTGAGCGGGGGACCTCATCCGCCTAACCCGTCGGAGCTCCTGGCGAGCGTCAGGATGAAGGAATTCATAAAGACGGCCAAAGAGAAGTTCAATTTCATAATATTCGACACGCCCCCGTCGGCTATCCTTACCGACGCCATCATCCTCTCGAGGGCCGTCGACGGTACGGTGATGGTGATCGAAAGCGGGAAGACCGAGCGCAAACTCCTCAGCAGGGTCTGCCGGCTCTTCGCCGATTCAAGGGTGTACGTAATAGGCGTCCTGCTGAACAAGATCCGCATCAAGTCGAGCGAATACGGTTATTACTCTTACTATTACGGCAAGTTGGATTGAACCCGGCGCGAGTCACTCCCCGAACAACCCGCTCTCATAGGCCTTCACCAGCGCCCTCGACGCGTGCTGTACGTAGTCGACACGGATAGGGTCCCTCTCAAGCGATTGCCTGAACCCCCCGGCCGCCCTGGAAGCGTTCTTCAGATAAAAAGAGTTCTCTTTGGTGAACTGCGTCTGCAGGATGAACCTTGTCCCCAGCCTTATCGACTCGGAGTACTTCGCGGCGCGGGCCGTGTCGCCCGTCTCGCGCGCTAACCTGTACGCGTCATTGATGCCTTCGAGGTAGACCGAGGTCGAACATCCCCTGGGCGTGCCTTTCGTAAAACCGCCTATCTCGTCAGGGTGGCCGCTTTCGAATACCTGGTAGTTATCTATGCTCCAATCGTTCATCTCGAATATGAAATCGGCAAGAGACCGGTCCTTTGTATGCCGGTATAAGAGGTAATATGTCTGCGTGTGCCACGGTATGAATGCGGCGTTCTTATTTGCCCTCCAATGGTCCCTGTAATAGGGGAAGGCCTTCTTCACGGATCCGAGATATGCCTCGTCCCCCGTTGCCGCGTAAAGGTGCATCAGGCCGAGCATCGCCTCTCCCGGGGCATAGTCGATCCCGTCGTTACCCTTTTTGATGAAGTCCGTGTCGTATGAGCCGTCCGGGTCCTGCATCGCCAGGATGCCGTCCCCGAGACGTTTCAGGACCCCGCCCTTATCCGGACGGTCGGTATTGAGGAGGGCAAGTATCATGAAGGCATTGTAGGCGATGGAGGCCCTCCCGTCGATGACGAAGAATGAGTAGCCGCCTTCATCGCGCAGACGGCCGAGGTAGTAGTCGATCTCGCGCTCTATCAGCTCGTCCGATGAGCCGTCCCGCAGGAAACGGCGCAATTCCGTGATGGCCCAGAGCGCCGCCATCTGGCGGGGGTGGTTATTCTTTTCCGAATAGAGGTCCCTGGCCGGAGAGTATGCATATTGCGTCATGCCGGACCCCGGATCGACGTTATTGAGGAACCACCCGTAGCCGAGGGATATCCTCTCCAGGATCGCGGATCTCGTTATATCATGCGCGTCTACCGGGACATTGAAACGGTAAAGGTCGGTGGTGCGGCGCCGGGCATCGCTCCTGAAGACGACGGAATCGTATAGGTATATCTCAATATCTTTGCCGAGGTAGCCGTCTTCCGGCAGGCCGGCCTTTTTGGAAAGCTGCTTCATCGCCGTTTCGAGCCCGATATTGGCCGTGATCATCACCGACGGTATGAAATACGTATGCTTGCCGCCTTTAGAGACCGACAGGCCGTGTATGCCCGGCTCCGCGTATCTTTTCAGATAAGCGAGGTCGTTCTGCGCCATCCTCCTGCCGTTATAGAGGAAGCTTATCACGACCGAGACATCTTTGAGGCCGTCCTTGGTAAGGTCCTTTTTGAACCGCCTGTCCCCGGTCACGTTGATGGTCGCTTTCCTGATATCGGCCAGGACCCTGTTGATATCCTTCGGCCTGTAGCTATTCCCCTGGCATCCTATGAGGGTGTTACCGTAGTAGACCGAGACGAAGACGATGTCGTAATCCGGATCTGGCGCACCCGTCTCCGGCACCGGTATCTTCGGCACGGCCTCCCCGTCCAGGCAGCGGCCCAGGACGAAGTATACGTACCCGGCCAGGAATTTCTTCTCTTTATATGTGAGGTCTTTTACGGAAGAGGCGCTCGCGGCGGATGGTCCCGTCGAAGGGGCGAACGTCGAGAAATATGATAAGATCGTTACAGCGGCTAAGATCTTTCTTCCGAGTGTCATCGGGAAAGATTTTAGCACATCCTCAACTTAATGAGAACAGAAAATTTGCGGAAAAATAGAGTTTACACTTGCCGAAACGCGATTACGTGATATAATTACAGTGTCGTATAACACGGGGTGTTGCCAAGAAAAAATTGTCAGTCGTCTTGACCATTTTTTTTCTTACCCAACACATCGCTCTGCAGCAACTGGCCGCGGAACCCTACTCACCGCTGCCTAAGGTAAAAGTTAGTTTAACAGAAACCAATCTTTCCTTCAGATACCTCAACGACACGATCCTCCTGGCGCTCACCCTGTATAAACTTGACGCCGTCGAGAGATACACGAAAGAATCGATAATAAAGGAGTATGGCGCCAGGTTCGCGGGGCTCTCTAAGGTCAGGTTCGACCTCGAGAATATGGATATCGGCAGAAAAGGTTGGACCCGCTACTACCCGTTTTACATAAAAGGCGAACAGTTCATAATGCGCATCTTCCTTACCGAAGAGTCCTCATTCCAGCCGAAGGTACAGGTGCTGTACGAAGGGGCCATAGATAACCCCAGGGTGACATTCCAGGTATTGCCCCCGCTCCAGGAGATCTTGAAGGCATGTCACATGAAGCCGCACAGCCCGCAGTCCGCCTCCGCAGTAGGCACAAGCCTTTGAAACCCGGACCTCTCCTTCCCGTCCTATTAGTGATAGCTTTCGTCTGCCCGGCCGCCATGGCCGACCTCGATGACCTGATAGACGTGGCTCAGGGCCAGTCGAATATGCAGAAGCACTACGCCGGGGAGACGCAGACCTATAACGGCGTGAAGCGCGCACTGGAGACGGGGGTCCTCGCTAAGGGCAGGCCGGCATCGGAGATCAGGGCCCGGTACGGCGAACCGGTCGTTACGCTCTGGGACCGGGACAAGAATATGGAGAAGTGGATATACAAGAGCGCCTCATCGTCTTTCTTCGACGGGGAGCAGGTCTATCTCTTTTTCGATAAGGACTGCACCCTCGTCGAGACCGAGATGAGGAAGAAGGACGACGCGGCCCGCTGAAACAAGATTTGCTTGCCTAAACCCATTCCGTTCGGTACAATAACCTGAAAACCATATAAGAAGGAGTGTGTCATGTTATTCAATTTTATGCCAAAAGAGTTCAACTTCTTCGACCTCTTCGACAAGCAGGTCGACTTTGCCGTTGACGCGGCGAGCTACCTCAAGGAAGTGGTGTCAAACGGGTCTGCGGACGGGGAGGTGCTCCGCAAGATACAGGATATCGAGCATTACGCAGACGACGCCGCGCACAGTGTCATAGACCGCCTGAACAAGACGTTCATCACGCCGTTCGACAGGGAAGATATACACGCCCTCACCAAAGAGATCGACGATATCGTGGATATGATAAACACCATAATAAGCCGGAAGAAGGTGTATAAGCTCGAGGGGGTCGATAAGGACCTCGTGAAATTCGCTACGGTGATCGAGGAGTCGGTCCGGGCCGTATCCAGGGCGGTAAAGGGTATGCGCGCCATGAAGCACTCGAAGACGGTCTTCGATGCCTGCGTCGAGATCAACCGTCTCGAAAATGTCGGCGACGAGATGCGCGACGAGGTGCTCGGCAGGCTCTTCGAGACATCGAAGGACCCCATAGCCGTAATAAAGTGGAAAGAGATATACCAGGACGCCGAGACGGTCCTCGATATCTGCGAGGATGTCGCGCATGTGGTGGAATCGATCCTCGTGAAGCAGGCCTGATCCATGACATTCAGTATCCTCCTCCTGATAGTCCTCGCGCTGGCGTTCGATTTCCTGAACGGTTTTCACGATTCGGCCAATTCTATCGCCACGGTCGTCTCGACGCGGGTCCTGTCGCCGCGCCTTGCGGTCATCTGGGCGGCCTTCTTCAACTTCATCGCGTTCCTCTTCTTCGGCCTCCACGTCGCGAACACGATAGGCAAGGGCATAATAGACATAACGATAATCGATAAGGGGATCATCTTCGGGACGCTCGTCGGGGCATGCGGATGGAACCTCATCACGTGGTACCTGGGCCTTCCGACAAGCTCTTCCCACGCCCTGATCGGCGGCATGATAGGGGCCGCGCTCGTGAAGGCTGGGCCCGGGTCGCTCGTATGGAGCGGCATCATGAAGACGGTCAGTTTCATAATCATCTCGCCCGTACTGGGGCTCGTTCTGGGGCTCGGGTTCGGTTTTGCCGTATACTGGCTCTTCCGTAAGAGCGCGCCCCTGAAGGTGGACCATATATTCAGGAAAGGGCAGCTGCTCTCAGCCGCGTTCTACAGTATGGGCCACGGCGGGAACGACGCTCAGAAGACGATGGGGGTCATCGCAAGTTTATTATTCAGCGCGGGGCTTCTGGGCAAGACATTTTATATACCTTTCTGGATCGTATTGATGTGCTATACCGCCATCGCCCTCGGCACCATGTTCGGGGGATGGCGCATAGTCAAGACGATGGGCCAGAAGGTCGCGAAACTCAAACCGGTGGACGGTTTTTGCGCGGAGTCTGGGGCGGCCATAACGCTCTTCATATCGTCGGCCTTCGGCATACCGGTGAGCACGACACACACGATAACGGGCGCCATAATGGGCATCGGCTCGCTGAAACGGCTGAGCGCGGTAAAGTGGGGAGTCGCAGGCCGTATAGTATGGGCATGGGTATTGACGATACCGTGTTCGGCGGTGATATCGGCCCTGGCATATGCGGCCGTCCGGCATTGATATGACATAGGAGATCCGGTGGACCTGATAAAGACGATCATGGAATTCGTCTTCCACATAGATAAACACCTTAATGTAATGATCCAGAATTTCGGGAGCTGGTCCTACCTCCTGCTCTTCATGATCGTCTTCGCGGAGACGGGCCTCGTAGTGACCCCGTTCCTCCCGGGCGACTCTCTCCTCTTCGCATCCGGTGCGCTCGCCTCGAACGGTTCGTTCGACTTCTGGCGGCTTTTCATCGTGCTCACCGCCGCCGCGGTCATAGGCGACAGCGTCAATTACGCCATAGGCAAGGCCATAGGCCACAGGGTATTCGAGGAGGGGCACTCCCGCATTTTCAAGAAAGAGTACCTCGACCGCACTCACAGGTTTTACGAGAAGTACGGCGGCAAGACTATAATACTGGCGCGGTTCGTCCCCATCGTGCGGACGTTCGCGCCCTTCGTGGCCGGCGTAGGCAGGATGAATTACGGCTACTTCTTCCTCTATAACGTGACCGGCGCGCTATTGTGGGTCTCCGTCTTCGTGGGGGGCGGGTTCTATTTCGGCAACGTCCCCATCGTCAAAGAGCATTTTTCGATCGTCATATTCGCCATCGTGGTCATCTCCATCCTGCCGGCGGCCGTCGAGGTATGGCGGCACCGCCGGACAAAATAGGCACCGGGCGCATGGATAAGAGACCTCTTACGGCAAGGATCCTGCGGTATTTCAGGTGGCTCTACCTGAAGATATTCAGGATCAACGACACCCCTCAGAAGATAGCCGCGGGTTTCGGGATCGGCGTGCTCCTCGGCGTCATGCCGGGCACGGGCCCCTTCGCCGCGCTCTTCCTCGCCATACTTTTAAAGGTGAACCGGGCCGCGGCGTTACTCAGCAGCATCCTGACAAATACGTGGCTTAGCATACCCGTATTCTTCCTGGCCGTTAAGACGGGTTCAGCCGTGACCGGCATCGGCTACGGTGATATAAGCGATTCGTGGTCTCTCTTTTTGAAAGATTTCACCTGGGGGAAGCTCCTGCAGCTATCGGTGTACGATATCATCGCCCCGGTGGTCATAGGGTATATCCTGGTCTCTCTATGCATGGGCATCATCGCGTACTTTGTGGTATTGGCGATAACTGAACGGAGAAGGAAGGCGTAAGACCCTTCCGAAAAGGAGGTTTATATGGAACGGGCAAATGTAGTGACCATGAAAGGTAAACCGGTAACGCTTGTGGGTGATGAGGTCAGGGTGGGGCAGAAGGCGGGGGATTTCAGGGTGCTCGATACCGGCCTGTCGGAGAAGACGCTGGCGGATTTTAAAGGCAGGATAAAGCTCATCGCCGCCGTCCCTTCCCTGGATACGCCCGTATGCGATACGGAGATAAAGCGTTTCAACGACGAAGCGGCGAAACTCTCCAAAGACCTGGTCGTGATCTTCATCAGCATGGACCTCCCGTTCGCCCAGAAGAGGTTCTGCCAGGAGTTCGAGATAAATAAGGTGAAGACCCTCTCCGACCACAGGGACGGCGACTTCGGATCGAAATACGGCGTCCTGATAAAGGAGCTGCGGTTACTGGCAAGGGCCGTCTTCATCGTAGATAAGGACGACACGGTGCGATACGTCGAATACGTGAAAGAGCTCGGCATGCCTCCGGATTACGACGCGGCCCTCAGGGCATTGAAGGGCATAGTCGCCTGACGGCTAGGGGCTCAGGTCATTCAGGCGGGTCCAGCTCCCGTCGCCATGGCGCACCCACAGGCCGTAACCGGTCCCGAAGTCGATGATGATCTCGTCTTTCCCGTCAGCATCGGTATCCCCGGCGATCATCGCTTCGGACTTTACATCGCTTATCAAGTCCCATCTGCCGTCATCATAGTGTAACCATATCCCGTATTCGGGGCCGAAGTCGATGATTATGTCGTCTCTGTCATTACCGTTAAAGTCACCAGCGGTGATAGAGACGGCGTTTAGGGGGCTTATCTCATCCCAGGCCCCGCCGTCATGCCAGACCCATATACCGTGTGCAGGGCCGAAGTCCAGCACCAGCTCTTTCCCGCCGTCCCCGGTGATATCGCCCGTCGTCATCGATTCCGGGCTTACGGGGCTTATATTGCTCCAGGCGCCGCAGCTGTAGGCCCATATACCGTACGCAGGGCCGAAGTCTAGCACCAGCTCTTTCCCGCCGTCCCCGGTGATATCGCCCGTCGTCATCGATTCCGGGCTTACGGAGCTTATCTGGAGCCATGTGCCGTCGTTATGCCAGACCCATATACCGTGTGCAGGGCCGAAATCCAGCACCAGTTCTTTCCTGCCGTCCCCGGTGATATCGCCTGTCGTCATCGATTCCGGGCTTACGGAGCTTATGAAGCCCCAGCCCTGGTCATCGCGCCTCACCCATATCCCGTATTCGGGGCCGAAGTCGATGATGATGTCGTCTTTTGTATTGCCGTCGATATCGCCGGCAGCTAAGGAGAGGGAAGAGAGGTCATGGAGCCGGCTCCAGGTGCCGTCATCATGGGCTATCCAGATGCCGTATAGTGAGCCGAAGTCGATGACGATATCGGCCTTGCCGTTACCGTCAATATCGGCGGGTACCATGGGCAGCCTCGCGGCGGTTACGGTGATCTCCAGGGATGCGGTGTTGCCGGCGGCGTCCACAGCGTGTATCGCGCCGCCGTATCTCTCGCCGGTCACGATCGCAAAGTTGCGGCTAAGTTTATCAGCGCCAGCGCTGTAAAGCGACCTTATCTCTTCGGACGATAACGCGCGGTCGAAGACGACCACATCGTCGATAGAGCCGTCGAAACACCTCCCGCCCCCGTCGCGTCCGCCTATGGTGAGGTTATGCCCTTCCACGGCTATTGTCTGCTTGGAGAAGGCGGTCTCGCCCTTCAATGCGCCGTCCACATAGATACGCACGGAGGTCCCGTTAAAGACGCCCGCCACGTGGTGCCAGCTGCCCAGTATGACATCCGTCTCCCTCGCCTGCTGTTTTGTCCCGTTCCATGTGAAGAATCGCCATGTACCGAGCTGGGTTGCCGCAAGGACATACGGCTCATTCTGGAACCCCGTGCCTTTGCCGACTATGTACCTGTAACCGTCCGTCTTTATGGACGTCTGCTTGACCCACGCCGCGACCGTGACCTCATTTTCCATATTGAATGAGGCGCCGTTCCCGGCATTTATATAATCGCTTGTGCCGTTCAGCCTCAGGGCCTTACCTCTCTTTGCGTCCACCGTGCTCGCGGGGCCCAGGGAGCCCATGAACTGTCCGAAATTATCATGGGCGGAGCCGTCAGGCGCGCCCGACTGGCTGCACTCCTCAAAGTTCCACCACCCTGCCAGGCTGCCGTTCCAATCTATTAAGAGGCTCGTCTCCGAAGGGTCCTCCGCGCCGGCCGTTATATCTACGCTGTCACCGGACCTTCTCTGGGAAAGCTCTATGGCCGGGGCTGTCATGTCTATCCTGAGCGTATAGGGCCGGGGAGAGGAACGGTTATTATCCAGGATATCCGTCGCAGAGCACTTCCATACATACTCGCCTTCCGGCAGCGTCTCGGCAAACGTCACGGATGCGTTTAATCCGGTGACGCCTTTGGCCTGTACCTCCGTAAACTCGTCCCCGGACTTCATATGCAGTTTAATATCTTTCAGTTCGGCGGTGCTGACGGCAGACCCGGCGAAGGTCACGGCGCCGTCCCTCAATGAAAGGCCGTTAGCAGGCGACTCGAGCGTGACGGTCGGGTTCATATAACCGGGCAGCCCGAAGAACGAATCCCGGTCCAGCAGCCCGCCGCCAAGTCCGGCAAGCATCTGCCATTGGTCCATGGTCCTGCCGTCCTCATAATAGACAGGATCACCGTTCGCGTCTACCCCGTACTGATAGTATCCCCTGAATAGGTAAGGCGTGGAAGGGTTATACCAGTAATTACCGCCGGATATGAGAGTGTCTATAAAATGCTTCCAGAAGGTCCCCTTTGCCATGTCTCCTTCCAGCAGGTAGTTCCCTTCCCCGGCAATGGTATTATTTGTGAGGGTCCAGAACTCCGGGCGCAGGTTAAGGAAGGCGCCGGTCTCATGATCGGGAGTGAAGTTATCCTCTCCGTCCGGCTCCTGGCCGGCTATCACGATCTGGGACCCGATGTTATCGCAGATCTCATTATTTTCCAGCGTGACGTTACGGGAGTAGGTTGAATATACGCCGTATCTCTCATTGGATCTTATGGCGCAGTTCCTTATGATAAAAGGCCCCTGGCTCCTCTCCATTATGATGCCGCTCAGGTAGTTATCCCTCAACTCGGAATTTTCTACCAGGATGTCCTTATTGTCCGAATCGAACCACAGCCCGCATGACCGGTTGCCTATCGTCTTATATCGCGTGAACGTCATGTTCCGTGTGAACATGAACTTCTGCCCGACCGCCCAGTCATAGAAATCGCCCCATGCCGCCCGCCAGGCATTGTACGAGGATTCGCTCTCTTCGATACGGACAAAGTCCGCGCGCCAGCCGCATAATCCGCTCCCCCCGTTATAGTTTGCTATGACCCCCTTCACCGTGATGTCGCTGCTTTCACCGACCCATGTCGAATGGCGTATGCCCCCTATCCAGAGGCCGTTCCAGTTGTTCCACAGGAATTTACAGTTTTCGATGACGATATTGCCCGACTCCTGTATCTTCACGGCGGACTCTTCGACGATGCTGTTAAAATGCGTAAAGGTGAAACCGTTCAGGATGACATTTATCGCGGAGTCGGAGCTGAATCCCACATTACGCGTAGAGACATCGATAACCGCCGTTCCTATATCGGTAGTTTGTGGAAGACGGATGTAAGCGATGTCGTTCTCTTCATCGATATAGAAGGTCTCCTCCTTCAATTCTTCGCTGGCGAGGACCTGGGTAAGGAGTGAACCGTTAACGAATATCATCTCCCTCCGCCTGACTATCGGCGCCATGGAAATATAATACGGCGACCCGGCCCAGATGTCGGCGGAAAGGCCCCAGTCGTACGGCCACGGGTGGCTGTATATCCCGTTACCCTGTCCGGTCCAGCCGTCCCAAACGTCCGAACCCGATATTATGACTTCCCCGTTTGCCTCGATGCTGATAGAAGGGTATTGGTCGTAGAACGCCCGGCGTTCCTGGATGGTATTGGTGTGCGTGATAAAATTGAGCGGGTCAAATGAGGCATCGAGGCGCATCGTCTCTCTGTATGTCCCGGCGGCGATGATCACCCGTGTGTCGGTATTATTAGCCTGGTTGACGATGGCCTGCGCGAGGGCCTTGTTTATCGTCTTCCACGCGGCGTCCGTAGATGTGCCGCTATTCAGATCGTTGCCCGATGCGCCATCGACATAGTAGACGACCCGGTCGAACGCTTCGGCCGGCCCGACGGTGATCAGATAAAAAGCGAGGAGCGTGAACGCAACGAACTTTACCCTGTACATAGATATCCCCATGGCCCACTTAGTTAACAATATTAGTAAGTGTAGTCAAAAAAAGCCCTTATAATATCCCTATAGAGCTTCATATAGAGTATGCCACATAATTACCTCAATGAAAAGCGGCCATATCCTGCTTTTTCATTTCTTACATTATTATTGTTGACTAAATCTGACTTTTGAGATATATTTGGAGTGGCCACGAAAGGAGTGGCGTATGGTAATGGTCATCCTAAATGTGCAACGACAATAAGCAACCCGGGGGAAGGGGTTGCTTTTTTTAATGGGAGTTCTATATGGATAGGCATATCTGTATGTTCTATGAGACAGAAAAAGACCTGTGTCAGATAGCGGCATCTTTTTTCAGGACGGGAGTAGAGAATAATGAGTTGTGCGTCTGGGTCGTCCCGCCGTATATGGGGATCGAAGGCGCGAAGAAGTCCCTCGGCGCAGAGATAGAGGACCTCGACGCCCATATACGGAAAGGCCGGATGAAATTCATGAATTCGACCGATGTCTATAACGGCCCGGACGGAATCTCTCCGGATAAGCTCCTGGACGGACTTACCAGAATGGAACGAGATGCCCTGGAGAAGGGGTTCTCCGCCCTGCGTATCAGCGGGGACGCCTCCTGGCTCCCGGAAGTGAACTGGGAAAAGTTCGTCGATTATGAGCGGAGGGTGAACGAACTTTTAAAGGAAAAGAAGATCACCGCGCTCTGCACATTTCCCATGCAAAAGTTGGATCTGCACAATATCTTCACCATGAAACTCTACCACGGGGTCACCATCACGAACCAATCCGGCCATATCGAGTATTCCAAGAACTATTAAGAAGAGGGGGGGCGTATGACGATGAACATGATCCTGGGAAGGCGCGCTAAGATGACGATAGCCTTTTTGGCCGCGGCCCTTACAGCCCTTACGACCCTTACGCTTTTGAGCTTCGCCGCCGATAAGGACGAAGAGAAAGAGAACCCCAATATAGCATTGACGATCTCCCAGAGGCCTTACCAGGAGTTTGCCATAAAGCTGAAGGCGAACCACTCGAGGGGCTACAAGTGGGTGCTCGATAAGAATTTCGACAGAAAGCTCCTGGAACCGCTCGGCACCGAATTCGTCAGGCCGAAGGGCGGGATGGAGGGCGCTGACGGCACGGAGGTCTGGAGCTTCAGGGCGCTGGGCGAAGGGGAGACGGTCCTCTCCTTTAAATTTGCCAAACCGTCGCAAAAGGAGCTCCCCGCGACCAAGACGGCCGTATATACCGTGAAGGTGAAGACCCCTGCCCCGCAATAGTACATCTCTGTCCACTTAGCTGTACATATCCCCTGTCATAGTCTGTCATACTTCGTATCCCATCATATTGGTATCCAATAAGTTACAAGACGCATCCATTGTATTTAATATGGCACAAAAATTGCTTATATTAGTGGTGTAAGAAATTTTTGTCTGTATATGATCATAAAGGAGGGAGTATATGAATATCAGGGGAATGGCGGTTGCGGTATTTCTTATCGCTGCAATGATATTAGGTAGCCACGCCGCAGAGGCGTCGGTGCTCGATTTTGAGACGGGCTCACAGTCGGGCGAGACCGTGATCTTCAACAACCAGGGGTACGGCGGGTTCACCTGGGACGAGAATTTTTACTTCATTAACGAAAGCGGTTTTTACGGCAACGACCCGATAAATTTCCCTTCTTACGACCATGCCGTCTATAACGGTAACGGCATCCTCGTCTCAACCGTCACCCGGAGCTCAAACTTCGATTTTATAGGGGCTTCTTTCATACCGTGGCTTTCCCAGAACCAGATCTACGACTATTCTTCGACGACGATAACGATGAAAGGGTATAACGGCAGCGACCTGGTAGGCGAGGTCACGCATTCGCTCACCGACAGCTTCGTCTATTGCGCCGCGAATTTCTCCGGCATCGACAGGCTGGAATTCATCGCGACCGAAAATCCGGCACCGCATGCCCCTTTGTATGAGAACGAGCGGTGGTGGCTGATGGACGACTTCACTTACACCGCGTATGACACGGGCGGCGATGTCGTTCCCGAACCCGCGACGATGGCCCTCTTCGGCATCGGCGGCGCGGTAGCTGCATTCATAAGGAAGAAGAAGAGAGTATAATTTTTTATCGGGGATCGTAACCGAAAAGGAGATGGTATGAAGAAGGGACTTATCGTTATCGGTTTGATAGTGTCGGTGATCTTATCCGTTGGCCCGGCCAAAGCCGCGGTTATCGTCGATACCGGCAGCGTATCCGATCCGCTGAACGGCGGCCCGATCCTGGTGGGCAATGTCCCCGGCTATAGCTATTTTCAATGGTTAGCCGGTAAATTCACGCTCGGCCAGACCTATACGGTGACGGATATCCAGGGCTGGATCTCGACCGGTTATTCCAACAGCCTGGCATCCAAACTGACGCTGGTCGTCTACGGCGACGGCGGGACGGTCCCGAATAAGAGCAATGAGCTCTATAGCGGCCTCTTTGACCTGCCGGGGACTACGACAATAGCGCACAACTGGTATGGCGTGAGCGGGTTGAGCCTTACGCTCGGGCCCGGGTCATACTGGGCGGCCTTTGAGACGAGGCAGGGATATATGTATGACGGGTATATGCAGCATCCCGTGCCGAACCCGCTTTCGGGTTATGCGGTCGCATATCCCAGCTACCCCAATTATAATTCATACGCGAACGCGAATTTCGGTCTGAAGGTCCAGGGTGTTCCGGGTCAAAGTCCGGTCGTCCCTGAGCCCGCCACTATGGCGCTCTTCGGGATAGGCGGCGCGGCGGCGGCATTTATGAAGAGGCAAAAGAGAACGTAATAGAGACCGCTTAGTAATTTTCACACCGGCCCTCGATTCCTTCGGGGGCCGTTTTTTATTATAAAGCCTCTCTTGCCGATTAGAGGGATTGGAGCTATAATAGCGTCTGAAAATATGAGACCATATATAGATAAGGTGACGGCGGAAGACCATCTCCCCGAAGACCTTGAGATGAACGATGAATTCAAGTCGGCATTCAATATCATGGAGAATACCCGGCAGTGCATCTTCATCACGGGCAAGGCCGGCACCGGCAAATCGACGCTCCTGAGGTATTTCAAGGCCCATACGGGCAAGAAGATAATCGTCCTTGCCCCGACGGGCGTAGCGGCCATCAATGTGAGCGGGCAGACGATCCACTCCTTCTTCCGGCTGCCCCCGAAGATAATCCACAAGGATACCATAAAGCGCCTCAGGGACAGGACCCTCATCGAGAATCTCGACATGGTGATAATAGACGAGGTCTCAATGGTGCGGGCGGACGTCATGGACGGTATCGACTACGCGCTGCGCTTGAACCGCGGCAGGATGAAGGACCCGTTCGGCGGGGTCCAGATGGTATTTTTCGGGGACCTCTTCCAGCTCTCGCCCGTGGTCGAAGACGAAGCTAAGGAAGTGATGGGGGAGCTCTACCCGAGCCCTTATTTCTTCAGCGCCAGGGCCTTCGACGACCTCTATATACGCCTCATCGAGCTGTCGTCCATCTACAGGCAGAAGGACAGCTCGTTCATGGAGCTTCTGAACAGGGTCCGGAACAAGGAATATACCGGCGCGGACCTGGCCACGTTGAACAGGAGGGTCCAAAGAGGCGCCTCCGTCTCCGGCAAGGACGCGACGGTGACCCTGACGACGACGAACGTACTTGCTAACAGGATAAACCGGGAGCGCCTGTCGGAGCTCCCCGGCAGGGAGATAGTGTACGAGGCGGCGGCGACCGGGAAGTTCGAAGAGTCGGCATACCCGGCAGACGCGGCCCTCAGGCTTAAGGAGGGCGCGCAGGTGATACTGATAAAGAACGACCCCGACAGGCAGTGGGTGAACGGGACGCTCGCGAAGGTCGTGGCCCTGTCGGACGATTCGATAGTCGTCGATATAAACGGACGCACATGCGACGTCCCCGTAGTCAAGTGGCAGAAGATAGAGTATAGTTACAACGAAGAGGAAGATAAGATAGAGGACGAGGTCGTCGGGGTATTCGAGCAGTATCCCATAAAGCTGGCCTGGGCCATAACGATACATAAGAGCCAGGGCCAGACGTTCGATAAGGTCGTGATCGATCTCGGTAACGGGGCGTTCACCCACGGCCAGTTATATGTGGCGCTCAGCAGGTGCACCTCCCTGGACGGCATAACGTTCAAGCGGCCGGTGACCGGGAGCGACATCATATTCGACCGCCGTATATATGAGTTCAGGGACAAGTTTGAAGAACTGGTTTAAAAGGATAAAGGATATATGAAGATATTGCGGCCGCTGGTGATACTCGACCTGGAGACGACCGGCACATGGGTCGAAAAAGACAGGATCGTTGAGATAGGCCTGATCAAGCTTATGCCGGGCGGGGCAAGGACCGATTACATAAGGCGCGTCAACCCTGGTATCCCCATACCCCCGAACGTCAGCCGCATCACCAATATCACGGACGCCGACGTCAGGGACAAGCCGGCCTTCAGGGAGATAGCGGGGGAGGCCCTGTCGTTCCTGGGGGACTCCGACCTCGCGGGTTTTAATATACTGAGGTTCGACCTGCCTCTCATGGAGCGCGAATTCTACGATGCGGGCCTCAGCTTCTCCTGGCGCGACCGCGAGATCTATGACGCCCAGAAGATATACCATATACACGAGAAGAGGGACCTTATGGCCGCCTATCTCCTCTACTGCGGCAAGAAGCTCGAGAACGCGCATTCCGCCCTGAACGACGCGGAGGCCGCCATGGATATACTAGACGCTCAGATAAGGCAATACGGATCGGAGGAGAATGGGCTGGGGTCTTTAAGGGACATCGACTACGAACGCTCGAACGATTACTTCGATAAAGGACGGAAGTTCTGCTGGTGGAACGGCGAGCTTTACCCGACTTTCGGCAAGTACGGGAAGAAGAAGAGCCTGAAGGAGATCGCCGGCTCCGACCGCGAATACCTGGAGTGGGTGCTCACCAAGGACTTCAGCGCCGAGGTCAAGGCGATGGTAAAGGACGCCCTCGGCGGCAAATTTCCGCAGGTGAAGGACGGTAAAGGATAAGGCATGAATGATCGGAGGTGCCGGTTATGAGATATACCAGAGGCACGATAGGAAGGGTATTCCTCGTCAAGTTCGACGATAAGGACATCCTCCTGGAAGAGATAGACGCCCTCGCCCGGAAAGAGCGGATCAAGGCGGCGACCTTCATATTCCTGGGCGCGCTGAGGGAAGGGGACCTCGTGACGGGCCCGAAGAGACCTGTCATCCCGCCCGATCCGAACTGGACGAGTTTCAAGGGCGCGTGGGAGGTCTTCGGCACCGGGACGATATTCACGAATAAGAGCGGTCCGCAGATACACATCCACACCTCCATGGGAAAGAGGAACAAGACGCTCACCGGCTGCGTCCGGAAGGGCTCGAAGGTCTTCCTCGTCATAGAGGCGGTCATCTTCGAGCTCAAGGGCGTAAAGGCGGCAAAGGACCTCGACCCCTCGACCGGCCTGAATCTCCTGCAGATAGGGAAGTAGGCGGGAGAATTTCCAAATTTCCGGGACCCCGGAGGTAAAGATATGTCGCAAAAAGAAGATAAGAAGTGGTACTTTAGAAATACGACGCTGGCCGTCGCTATTTTGTGTGTCGGACCGCTGGCTTTGCCGTTGCTTTGGGCCAATCCGGGGTTTCGACCGAAGGGTAAGATATTTATCAGCATCGCCATCATTGTGTTGAGCATAGTCCTATTTATAGGATTCGCCAGATCACTTGAGTCCGCGGGCGATTACTATAAGATGCTCGATGATATGTTGAAGCAGTAAATTCCCCGGGAATAACGATGAAGAATAACGAGATATGCGGGAACAGTAATGTGACCGTCCAGAAGAAGGACGGGGAGGTCGTTATAAAGATAATAGGCGACTTTGACAGCTCTACGACACCCTCGATACAGAAGTGCTGCAAGAAGATAAAGGAGAACGGGGACGCGGGGAAGATCATACTCGATTTCGCGAGAGCCGTTCGGGTGGATACGACCGCCTTCGCATGCATAATCAACTTCATCAAGGAGCATATAGGTTCCGGGACGGAGATATTCGTTACTAACCTGCATGACCCGGAAGAGCGGCTTATGGACATATTGAAGGTGGAGAAGCTGATAAAGGTCCTGTGATGGTACAAAATATGGCGAAGGGTAGGATGACGGTAATAGGGGCAGTCGTTATGGTAACGGCATGTTGCGGTTGCGCCTCTTTGATGCTTAAGGAGAAGGAGAGGGCGCTCGACGAGGCTTTTGATAAGGGCAAGATAACAAAGACCGAGTACTATTCATCTATCGGCGACCTGCAACGGGAAAAGGCCAGGAAGGGCCTGAAATAGGATGGGTCGATCATGAGTTATTATTTACCGGCAGTCCTGAGACAGGTTCTCGGTCGATACGTATAAAGATGCGGAAGCGATGATAAGGGCGCTTAAGCGCCTCAGCGCCGATAACCTGACGAACCTCACCCCGCATCCCCTTAAGGTCTTCTTCTCTTACAGCCATCCGCCCGTCCTTACGAGGATAGCGGACATAAGGGCGCGGAGTGAGCAGGCGCACTCCCGGGAGGACCTTACGGCGAAGTGTTAACCCGCGAAGATTTGTGATATAATTATCCCATGGAGACGGAAGATAACCTTATAGCGTCTAAATTCGAAGAATGGACGAAAGGGAAGGACCCTAAAGAGGCGAGGATATCGGTATTCGAGCATATCCGCGACATACCGTATGCGATAGTCCCGTCTTTGAGGGACCCGGCCGCCGGCCCTTCCGGCCTCCTGAAATTATGCAAGGGCTCATGCGTGCCGAAGCACTTTTTACTCGGGACGATGTTCGGCATGCTGGGGATAAGCGTTAAGTACGCCACATACACCTTCAGCTGGGATGACCCAGGCGTAAAGTATCCTCCCGACCTGAGGGCGCTCGTAAAGAAGATGCCGATAACCGGCCACCTCGCCTGCAAGGCCCTGATCGACGGCAGATGGGTATTGGTCGATGCCACATGGGACAGGCCGCTCGCGAAGGCGGGGTTCCCGGTAAATGAGCGCTGGGACGGCGTAAGCGATACGGCGAACGCCGTCAAATACATAAAAGAGACGGTCCACGAAAGTCTCGAAGAGAGGATCGAGTACGACGGCGCCGTGAGAGGCGCGTTCACGGCCGGAGAGAAGGCCGCTTATGGCGAATTCATCCGGAGACTTAACCCCTGGCTCGATAAGATCAGGGGACGATAGCTTTGGCCCGGGCGTGGGGCCCGCGCCTGTCACGGGAAAGCGGTAACCAAAAAAGGAGAGGAAGTCATGGCAGATGCAGCTGTAGAAAGCAAACATGATAAATTCAAAAGGCTGGCGACGCAGAGGGTGGCGAACGCGCTCAAGAAGGTAGAGCTGATCGGGAACCTCTCTTCTTCCGGCTACGAATATTCTACGGAAGAGGTGGATAAGATATTCACCGCCCTCCAGCAGACTCTCGACAGCACGAAGAACAGGTTCTCCAAGAGCAAGAAAGAAGAGACGAAGAAATTCGAACTATAGACGGCTCGTGTGTGATCAAGATCAGGGAGGCGGACCTCGAGGAAAAGTTCATATGCTCGAGCAAGCCGGGCGGGCAGAAGGTCAATAAGACGTCCGCGTGCGTATACCTCAGGCACAGGCCCACGGGTATCGAGGTCAAGTGCCAGAGGGAGCGCTCCCAGGCCCTGAACCGGCTTCTTGCCAGGAGGATACTCGTCGGTAAGGTCGAATCGCTCGTCCTGGGCAGGGAGGCGAGGGAGCGGAAGGAGATAGAGAAGATAAGGCGCCAGAAACGTAGACGCTCCCGCAGGGCCAGGGAGAAGATACTCAGGGATAAGAAGATACATTCCGAAAAGAAGCGGCTGAGGATATCCCCCGGCATAGAATAGATCTTCGGAAATAACAGGAGGTGCGGCATGGGTCTTATGGGTTGGATAATAGCGGTCATAGTGGTCATATTTCTTCTGGGGATAAGGATCGTGCGCCCCACGCACAGGGGGCTTGTCGAGAGGTTCGGCAGGTATAACCGCTTTGCCAGCCCCGGGTTCAACTGGATAATCCCGGCGGTCGAAGTGCTCTACAGGATCAATATAACGGAACAGATGATAGACGCCGAGCCCCAGGAGATCATCACCAACGATAACCTGAATGCCAAGGTCGACGCGCAGGTATATTTCAAGGTGAAGGCGGATGAGGATAACGTGAAGAGCACGCAGTATAACGTGAATAATTACCAGTGGCAGATCGTGAACCTGGCGCGCACCACGTTGAGGAATATCATCGGCACCCTTACCCTGAAATCGGCCAACAGCGAGAGGGGCAAGATCAACGCCGAGCTGCACAAGACCCTCTGCGAAGAGACCGCGAGCTGGGGGCTGGAGATCGTCAGGACCGAGCTGAAAGAGATAGACCCTCCCAAGGACGTCCAGGAGACGATGAATAAGGTCGTCAAGGCAGAGAACGAGAAGATCGCGGCGATCGATTATGCCACCGCGACCGAGACCGCGGCAGACGGCCAGAAGAGGGCGGAGATCAAGAAGGCCGAGGGCATAAAGCAGGCGCGCATCCTGGAGGCGGAGGGTGAGGCGGCGGCGATAAAGCTGGTCAATGAGGCGGCAGAGCACTATTTTGTGGGCAACGCGCAGGTCCTGCGGAAACTCGAGGCGGTCGAAAAGTCACTGGCGAACAACGCGAAGATCGTCGTCCCGGCAAATACGGAGTTGGTAAACGTCATCGGCGAAATGGCCGGTATCCTGCCCCTGAAGCACAAATAGCCGTAAGTATCCGCGATATTGTCGCAACTGCGTTATTTCACCCATGCCGTAGCGCATCGCAGTAGCCGACGTTTTAACGTCGGCTACGTCTGTGGACAAAAATAGGGACAGCGACCATTTTCTGTTAATAAATAGGCGCTGACCCCATTTTAGGTGAAACAGTTCAAGCTCCATCCCTATACGGTTCGTAGGCTGGCAAGAGCGAAGAAGATCCCTGCCTTTAGGTTCGGCGGCCAATGGCGATTCCGAGGGGATGAGATAAGCGAATGGTCAAAACATCGCCCTGCGCCCAAATCGTACACTCCATTTTCAGTATCCGACATAGCCAGTCGTCTGCGCTAAAGAGGCGTATATCTGGCCGGGCATAATCTCATACAATCTAATATAATCTCATATAGTTGAAGTACGACAAAACAGAGAAAAAATAGCTTGACATTCTGTCAGAAAAAGTGTATATTTTTTCTGACAAGAGAGAGGTGGCATAAATGACGCAAAGCATTGATAATAGGATACTTAACAGGATATACGGAAGGCATAGGGGTTGGGTCTTTACTCCAATCACATTTCTTGACCTTGGAAGTCGTACAGCCGTTGATCAGACTTTGGGACGTCTGACTAAATCAGGAACTATACGTCGTTTGGCTCGAGGATTGTATGACTACCCCGCGAAACATCCCGATTTTGGCGACCTTCCGCCTAATTATGATCGTATCGCACAAGCACTGGCGGGACGAGATAATTTGAAAATTCAGCCTTCCGGCGCATATGCCGCCAATCTGCTTGGTTTAACGGAGCAGGTTCCGGCAAAGATTGTTTTTTTCACGGACGGCCCTAATCGTAAAGTGCAAATAGGTAAAAGGAAGATCGTTTTAAAAAGAACAACGCCGAGAAACATGGCAACAGCAGGACGGATAAGTGGATTAGTCATTCAGGCCCTGCGTTATTTAAAGCAGCGTAATATAGATGCAACTGTCATTGCAAAGCTTAAAAGACGATTGTCCGGTGATGATAAAAGTACGCTTATGAATGATATTCGTTATGCCCCGGCATGGATAGGAAATATCTTTAGAAGAATACAAAAGTGAGAAGTTTATGGATAATTTTTTGTTATTAAAGGATTCAGATAAAAAAGCATATTTTGATGTAGTGGCGGATGAATTAGGTGTCACGCCTCAGCTTATAGAAAAAGATTTCTGGGTATGCTGGATACTCAAAATGCTTTTTTCATTGCCTAAATCAGGCAGTCACTTGACGTTCAAAGGAGGCACGTCGCTTTCTAAGTGCTATAACGTTATCAAGCGTTTTTCCGAAGACGTTGATGTTTCAATCGAAAGGACTTTTTTAACAAGTCAAGAATCGATTGAACCAGACAGGAAACAGGGCACTAAAGAAAATCAGCGAAGGTTGGATCGCTTGAAGCAGGCATGCCAAGAAAAGATTGTCGATGTGATTATTCCCGAGTTGGAGGATAACATTGGCTCCGCTTTATCTAGTATAGGGAAATGGGTGATTAAACTGGATCCTGATGATCCGGATAATCAAACCATTTTATTTACCTACCCGAGCGCTATCGAAAATGGCAAGGGCGGCTATGTTCAGCCCGTTGTAAAAATTGAACTCGGAGCGAGATCGGATCATTGGCCTGTTGCGGTTATGTCTGTTAAGCCTTATGTTTCTGATGCGGCCGGTAAGGTGACTATTGAAGGCGCGCAGGTACGCGTTTTGGGGGCCGAAAGAACATTCTGGGAAAAAGCGACAATATTACATGCAATAAGCCATGGCTCAAAATTACGCGCAAGGATGTCACGCCACTACTACGACGTGGGCGAGATGGTTGGTTCTTCTATTTATAGCAAAGCTATTCAGAATATTGACTTGTTGATAAAAGTTGCTGAGCATAAGGACTTATTTTTTAAAGACAGTAAGGCGCGGTATGATTTGGCAAAGCCCGGGAGTCTTCGGTTAATGCCTTTAGGAGAGCATCTTGTTCAGCTAAATGATGACTATCGGCAAATGCAGGAAATGTTTTTTGAGGACCCGCCGTCTTTTGAAAGTATTTTGGAAAAATTGAAGACGGCAGAAGAAGAGATTAACAGGATCAAGCAATGAACTATTGGTGGACGTCACTACCACTTTTCAAGGAAAATAGGGACAGCGACCATTTTCTGTTAATAAATAGGCGCTGACCCCATTTTAGGTGAGGCGGTCGAAAAGTCATTGGCGAACAACGCGAAGATCGTCGTCCCGGCAAATACGGAGCTGGTAAACGTCATCGGCGAAATGGCCGGTATCCTGCCCCTGAAGCATAAATAGCCGTAAGTATCCGCCATTCGGTACGGTAATCCGACAAGATGCTGGTCCTCCTTCGCCCTTCAATGCGGATACTGAGGTAGGGCTTCGGAGAGACTGCGGCGCTCATTGAGGTTTCAGAAGTTGATAGACAGTTTGCTGGCGTAGCTCAGTTGGTAGGGCAGCGGTTTTGTAATTCAACAAAGGCCGTTTCTCAAGGCCTTATCACCCCGTAAGTTACAACTTCCCCAATTGCGAACCCCTTAAAACATTCAGTATAGAGTGGTATTGTTTAGTATCCTTTCGTCAAGAAGTTGGCACCTACAAGACACCAAAGCCCAAAACGGGACCACCTCCTGACCCCCCGAACACCCCCGGTGAGCCAATATAGTGCCTCACGATTTGCTTGTAGACAAAAAGCCTCAGTGCTATAATAATACCCAATATGGATAATGACAATGCAAGCTTACATATAAGAAGGTTATATGGCCGGGAATAAAATCCCGGCTTATTTATTTGGGGCACGAACCGAAAATAAAAATATGGAAACAAAGTCTTTAAATAAAAACTTACGCAAAGCAAGCCAAGCAAAGAAAGACGAGTTTTATACCCAACTCGTTGATATTGAAAAAGAGTTAAAACACTACAAAGAACAATTTCGTGGCAAGGTTGTTTATTGCAATTGTGACGATCCGTTCGAGAGTAATTTTTTTAAATATTTCGCTGCCAATTTTAACGCACTAAAGCTAAAGAAGCTTATTACTACAAGTTATGTTAAATCTCCTATTGTCGGTGGGCAGTTATTGCTGTTTGAGGTAGAAGGGTTAAAGCCATCGGGCAAAGAGCCATTTAAAATCGAGATCAAAAAAGTTCCAGATGCTGATGGAAATGGTGCGATAAATCTTGACGATGTGGAGTATTTGTTAAAACACGACAAAAACACTGCAACCCCTCTGCGTGGCGATGGCGACTTTCGTAGCGAAGAATGCATAAAGTTGATTAAAAAGGCGGATATAGTTGTAACGAATCCGCCGTTTTCTTTATTCCGTGAATATGTCGCTCAACTTGTAGAATACGAAAAAAAGTTCATAATTATAGGCAACACCAATGCGTTAACTTATAAAGAAATCTTTAAATTAATTAAAGATAATAAGTTGCGTACCGGTTATACAAATTTTAATGTTGGGATGTTCTTTGTCGTACCAGACGACTGGGAACATTTTCATCATAAAGATGAAAAAGGAAGAAAAATTGCACGAGTATCAACTTCATGCTGGTTCACAAATATGGATGTTGAAAAACATAAAGAATATTTAACTCTGTATAAAAAATACAATACCGAAGAATATCCCAAATATGACCACTACAACGCAATCGAGGTATCAAAAGTTGCGGAAATTCCAATGGATTACCGCGGTACTATGGGCGTGCCAATTACCTTTCTCGATAAATACAATCCTAATCAATTTGAAATCATTGATGGCTTAAATCGATACACTATATTAGACGTTGCTGGTCTGAATAATAATGCTGTAAAAAAGCATCTTCATATGACAGAGATAGGCGGAAAATCGACGTACTTTAGGGTTTTGATTAAGAATAAAAAGAAGATAAAATATGAAAATCGAACTGCACAAAATTCAAATTCGTAAAGTAATAGCAGGCTACAAAGACAGTGCCGAAGAAGGCGTGGTGGCTTATAGTGGCAAACTTGATATTCGTCCAAAATATCAGCGTGAGTTTGTGTACAAGGCAGATCAGCGCAATGCCGTAATCGAAACTATCAAAAACAGCTTTCCGTTGAATGTAATGTATTGGATGATTAGAGAAGACGGTGGCTACGAAATGCTGGACGGCCAACAACGCACCATTAGTATCGGGCAATATGTTAATGGCGATTATTCTCTGGACAACCGTTTTTTTCATAATCTGACCAAAGAGGAGCAGAATAAAATTCTTGATTATGAACTAATGATTTATTTCTGCGAAGGCACGGATATAGAGCGACTGGATTGGTTTAGGGTTATCAACACCTACGGAGAGAAAGTTAACGATCAGGAAATCCGTAATGCTGTTTATACCGGGCCGTGGCTTAGTGACGCGAAATTGAAATTTAGCAAATCAAATTGTGCGGCATATCGCTTAGCAAATGACGGGGGCCAATTAGTAAGTGGTTCGCCAATTAGACAAGAATATTTAGAAACTGTACTGGTGTGGATAAATGACGGCAAAATAGAAGATTATATGGCAAAACATCAACACGATGCGAATGCCAACGGGCTGTGGGATTATTTTCAAAAAGTAATTGCGTGGATACGGGCAACATTTACGAATTATCGTAGAGAGATGAGTAGTGTGGCATGGGGGGAATTGTACAATGTATTCAAAGATAAGAAACTGAACGCTAACAAACTAGAATCTGAGATTAAAGAGTTAATGCAGGACGAAGACGTAACAAAAAAATCCGGAATTTATCCGTATGTTTTAACTCGAAATGAAAAATTCTTGAATATTAGAGCATTTACAGATAAGCAAAAAAGAGAAGCATATGAAAAGCAAAAAGGTAAATGCATAAAATGCAAGAAACGTTTTGAGACAGAGGAAATGGAAGCCGATCATATAAAGCCCTGGCACGAAGGCGGAAAGACTATTTCAGAAAATTGCCAAATGTTGTGTAAGCAAGATAACCGAACCAAATCTGGAAAATAAAACCAACCGGGGAATAAAAGGGGCCATCCCAGAAAGGGACACCCTACAAGATGGATGAAAGATTCTAGGGTGTCCCCAAATAGGATGGCCCCAGTATGTAATAGGGTAGGGAAGGAGCTTAAGTATGAAAGATGACCACCCGAAACATGACCCCAGAGAAATAATTCGCGGATTTCAACAACTGCTTTATTCTCCTACAAAATCTATTGGATTTTTTGCAGGAGCCGGAACATCGATGTCGATAAAAGATCCCACCTCAAAAAAAGCGCTTATCCCCGGCATAAATGAATTAACAAACATTGTGGAGACTCAACTATCCGCCGAAAAATCCAAAACATGTTATAAGGCCATAAAAGAAGAGCTCAGTAAGAATAAGCAGCCCTCTCAAATCGAATACATACTTTCAAATATACGTCTAAAGGCTCAGGTTATTGGTTCAGAAACCTTGTGCGGTTTAAATCAACAGGGATTTAAGGACTTGGAAATCGAAATTACGAAAAAGATTGAGAAGCTCGTTTCTCCTGAGATACCAAAAGACATAGTTCACCAAAAATTTGCAAAATGGATTCGCAATGCTAACAGAAGAAAAGCTATAGAGGTATTTACAACAAATTATGATTACTTGTTTGAAGTTGGTTTCGAAAGGGAAAAGGTGCCGTATTTTGACGGCTTTGTCGGTAGTCATAAACCATTCTTTTATCCTGCATCTGTAGCGGAAAATGATCTGCCCGTCGATTGGGTACGTCTATGGAAAGTTCACGGATCTCTTGGATGGCGACTAGACGAAGAGCATAAGCGAATTGTTCGTGAAAAATCCGAGGGGAGCCTTATGGTTTTCCCATCCTTGTTAAAATACGACGATTCTAGAAAACAGCCGTATGTAAGCTTCATAGAGCGACTTGATAATTTCTTGCGAGAAGATGACAGTTTTTTAATTATTTGTGGATATGGATTTGGTGACCAACACCTTAACGATACAATCATTCACGCGCTATCTAGAACCAGATCGTCCGCGATTTATGCGTTTCTTCATGGAGAGGCTTCAGAAGATCACCATGCAGTTAAATTAGCCAAATATGAGCCACGCTTAACGTTAATGGCAAAAAATTCGGCGGTAATAGGTGGTACATATGGCTTGTGGGAATTAAACAGAGAACCATCTGCTTCAGATAGCACTCAAATCGGCTCTTATTTTGACGAAGATGCTGTCCCGGCAAATTTAACCACGCCTGCTAAGGATAATGGTAAGAAAATACCTGATCACGAAGCTTATTGGGACGGCAAGGGGGTTTTGAAGTTAGGCGATTTTTCGAATCTAGTGGAGTTTTTAAATTTAATGCTTCCAGAGAATTCTTAAAAGGAAAAAATGCTTCGCAATGACACAATAATAGGTACGGTAGAAAGCGTTCTAGGGAATCGTATATCAATATTGATTGATACCGAACATTTGCCCTCCAATGTTCCGGTAATCGATGGGCGCGTATATCGTATTGGACAGATTGGCTCTTTTTTGAGGATACCGATTGGCTATATAGATCTTTATGGGGTCGTTACTCAGGCGGGAGCAGATGCAATACCAGAAAAATTGCGAGACATGGAAGATGCAGATAAACTCAGTAAGCAAGCTAGAAATTGGCTAACAATGGTTTTGGTTGGAGAAAGGGTTGGAGATCGCTTTGAGAGAGGTGTAAGCCAGTCGCCAGTAAGCGGGGATCATGCTCACCTTGTCACAATCGATGATTTAAAAATTATTTATGGCAACATGAATGACAAAGGTTCTATTTCAATTGGGCAGATTAGCGCATCGGAAAGCTTATCTGCAAGACTTGATATAGATAAATTAGTAACCAGACATGTCGCGCTTCTCGGCTCTACTGGGAGCGGAAAATCTAATGCTGTAACAGTTTTTCTTAGTGAAATAGCCAAGGGCAAATTCCCATCGGCTCGTATATTGTTAATAGACCCCCATGGTGAATATGGCGCAGCGCTTGGTAGTCATGCCAGAGTATTTAAAATTAATGCCAATAAACATAATGGCGAATATCCCTTATTTATTCCTTATTGGGCATTACCATTTGGAGAATTATTAAAAACATTCGTGGGCGCACTTACAGATCCTCAAGAAGAATATGTACGGGAAAAGATTTTCTCAAAAAAATTGGAAGCTAGTAAGAATCTTGCCTCCCCTCCTGAAGAAGCAGCGCTAAGCGCAGATAGCCCCATACCTTTTAGTCTGAAAGAATTATGGTACCAGCTAGATCGATTTGAACGCCTGACTATTAATAGAGGGGCAGGCGGAACAATTACGGAGGCACTGATAAAAGAGGGAAATTCTGATTCTTTGGTTAGCGCACAATTTGAGCCCCATTCTACTACAAACACCAATCCATATTTAAATAACCAAGCTAAGGGAATCCTGCGTTATCTTAATAATATTAGAAATAGACTGGTCGATCAAAGATTTAATTTTTTCTTCCATCCGGGTGAATGGGAACCTTCAAAAGATGGAAAAGTAAAAAAAGATTTAGACGCACTTTTAGTGGATTGGCTAGCCCATGACAAACCTATCACTGTATTAGATCTATCAGGAGTACCGGCAGAAATTACTGCGATTGTATCAGGAGCCGTTATCCGAATTGCCTATGACGCACTATTTTGGGCACAAGATTTACCGATTGGTGGCAGAAAACAACCGTTATTAATGGTATTAGAAGAGGCTCATATGTATTTGCAGGCCGGAGAGGAGTCCGTCGCTTCTAGCTCTGTTAGAAGCATTGCAAAGGAAGGACGAAAATATGGGCTAGGATTGATGTTAGTTACTCAACGACCATCCGAACTTGATCCTACGGTTCTTAGTCAATGCGGGACCACAATAGCATTACGCATGACCAACGGTCAAGACAGAGCTCATGTCTCATCCGCAGTTCAAGATGATTTATCAGATATGTTGGCACTTATACCAAGCCTGCGAACTGGAGAAGCTCTAATCTTTGGCGAGGCTGTGAAAATCCCATCACGAGTAAGAATTGATGCGGCCACGAAAGCACCTAAAAGTGAAGACCCCAGAGTCTCAAGAGCGTGGTCGCAATCTCCACCATTAGCAGATTATTATAAGCAAGCAATCGATCTTTGGCGTAATGGTCGATTTAGTGTTGAAAAGAAGGAGGAAAAATAATTATGGAAATGAAGCAAGTAGCTTCCTCTAATCTTCAAGCAGTTGGATATGACGAATCTACAGAAACTATGCGGGTTCAATTTACAAATGGTTCAATCTATGAGTACCGCAATATACCCGCCGTTGTGTATAATGATTTTATGCAAGCAAGCTCATTAGGAGCTTATTTAAATAGAAACATTCGTAATAATTACCCCTATGAAAAAATCGGTTAAATTAATAACTGTAGGTGAGCAATGAGTCAGTATTATAATGGGAAAAGAACCCGCAACTTGTTCGATCCTAAAAATGTGGCACCTTTTAAATTAAGTCGCACAAAAATTGACCTTTTTTTATCATGCCAAAGATGCTTTTATCTTGATCGACGATTAGGTGTTGGACAACCTCCAGGATATCCGTTTAGCCTTAACTCTGCAGTAGATGCCCTTCTTAAAAAAGAATTTGACACTTATAGAAAAAATAAAACCGCACACCCTTTAATGAAAACTTTTGGTGTTAATGCTATTCCATTCCAACATGAGAAGCTTGATGAATGGCGTGATGCGTTAAGGAAAGGGGTTTCCTATCTCCACAAATCGACGAACTTTATTGTAACGGGTGCCATAGATGATGTATGGGTAACCCCTGAAGGCGAGTTACTGATAGTTGATTATAAGAGCACATCAAAAAAGGAAGAAGTTAACCTTGATGCAGAGTGGCAAATATCTTATAAAAGACAGATGGAGCTTTATCAATGGCTTTTTCGTAGGAATGAATTTAAGGTTTCGGAAATCGGATATTTTGTTTATTGCAATGGCCAGTCTGGTAAAGAGGCCTTTGCAAATAAACTCGAATTCGATGTAAAGATAATTCCATATAAAGGCGATGATGCATGGGTTGAGCCAACTTTAATAAATGCTAGAAAGTGTTTAGATGCTGATACAATTCCGGAAGCAAATCCAGAATGTGATTTCTGCCGCTATCACGAGCTGGTAAAAGAAGCTGAGAAGGATACTAAATGAACGCAAATGAACCTGAAAGCATTTTTCGATCCGCTTCGCCAGAAGAACTGCGGGAAAGAGCGCTTCAACATCCCAACATACTTTCGAATGATATTCGAGTTACTATTGAAAGAAAAATTGTAGAATTAGAAACCGAATATCAACATACGCAAGGGTTAATTCTAACGGAATCTGATTTAAAATGCTTACTATACAACAAGTTAGCAGAAATTCCTGTGTTGCGTAGAAGTTTAAACACACGAGACAGCCATATAAAAGCAAATTCCATTCATACGGAGTTGCCTTGGTATGACGAGAATAGAAAATTAACTATAAAGCCAGATATAACCTTACTTGAGCCAGCACATTTAAGTATATTACATGGCTACGGGCTACATCCGTGGCAAAATCTTCCAAGTAAAGGATGTTCTTTTAGCGGCAATGCGATTATTTTTGAGTTAAAATTCATAAGAGCCAGGTCAGGAATTACACAACAGAAACTAAGGGGGTCTATAAAAAAGGACCATAGAAAGATAGAAAGGTTATTTATACGGCTTAACTCAGAAGGTTATTCTCATAACGTATTTTGCTACTTTGTTATTTTTAATAAGACAAATAAGAAGTGTGCAGAATTTGATGATTTTATGAATAGTTTTAGAGAAAGCAATAAATACAAAATGATTTATGCTACAGGTGGGATTGATTAAAAATAGCTGTAGGCTATGCAGTCAGAATTAAAATTTCAATAAATCGGCAGGACTTACCTTTTGGAGTTTTGGGTACGGTTCTGGAGGCAATCCCAGGCCCGTCCCTGTTCTGATCCCAGAGTTGTCCCCGGCGCAATCCCAGACCTGTCCCCGACGAAATCCCCGACCTGTCCCATAGAACGCTATCCTTTTTCCCTTGCCTAAGTATCTGCCATTCGGTACAATAATCCGATAAGCCCCTTCCCGAGAGCAGTGAGATAAAAAGGGGTTTCAGGGGAAAAGACCGTTTTCCCCTGAGCTCATCTATAGCTTGCGAAGGAAGGGATATATTAAAGGGAAACCATTGGGTTTCCCTTTAAGGAGCGGAGGCCGAGCAAGACCTACCAACGCTATAACACGTTGGTCGCAGCGAGGCCGAAGCGACGCTGGCGTAGCTCAGTTGGTCCTCCTTCGCCCTTCAATGCGGATACTGAGGTAGGGCTTCGGAGAGACTGCGATATGCTTTGAGGTTTCAGAAGTCGATAGACAGTTTGCTGGCGTAGCTCAGTTGGTAGAGCAGCGGTTTCGTAAACCGCAGGTCGGGGGTTCAACTCCCTCCGCCAGCTCCATCCTACTTCGCTCAAAGCTTTACAGCTTTGAGCTTCGTAGGACAAGTTCCTACTTCGCCCTTCAACGGGTGAAAAGTCGGGTAGGGCTTCGCAGAGATAGTACTTACCTGCACCACGTATTGTGAAGGTCGTCCCACCTCTCGATCGTATCCTTAAGGTATTCGACATAGCCGTTATTTATGAAGTCCCAGGGGACGTATATCTGGGTACCGCGGCCGTTGGCGACATTACCGAAGAGGAATACCGTGCCTCTCTTCAGCATCACCTCGCCGCGCATCCTCGCATCGTTATAGTCCCCGAGGAAGAGGTTGGCTTTCGTCTCCGGGGGAGACCCGATGAACCTCTCTTCGGAGAACCACGGCCCATCAAATCTTGACTTGCCCTTCTCCCCGGTGCTGTCGAATACGCGGAAGAGCCTTATGCTGTCCGCGACCACCGTGCAGATATCGTACTTTCCGTCCTCGAAATCCTTTATGACTTTGCTGTAAGATCCCTCGGGCAGGGTCCCCGCGTAGATAGAGGTGCCTTCGAGGAGCGGCGGCGCGCGCGAAGGCGCGACATGCGGATAAGCGGACTTCCGGCCGAAGACGGCAAGGTTGGCGGCCTCTATCTTATCGAGCGCATCCTTTACGAAGGGCCTTGCGTCTATCTCCGACAGCTCTTCGCACATCCCGGGCCCGGCCGGTGGTCCCCTGGCAAGCTCTCTCCCAGGCCCGCCTTCGTCTATTATTGCCGGCGACTCGTAGTCCTTCCATATCCTCTCGAACTCCTCCTCGTAGTCCCTGACACGGCCCGGTATCACCACCAGATTTTCGCTATTCTTCTTCTCCGCCGCCGCGGTCCAGTTGTAGCTCCCGGTGAGCGTATTCTGGCCGATCAGGGCGAACTTATTGTGCATGATGCCGTGCGGTATGCGGTGATACCTTATTATGAGCGAGCCGCGGACCTGCCCGTCGGCCCTCTTCCTCTCGGCCTCTCTCTCGAGGCCGCGCAGAAACTCCTCGATGCCGTAACTGAGGCGTTTCTGCGTCTTGTCGAGGATGATCCTCACGTCGACCCCGGCCTCTTTCGCTTCAAAGAGGGTCCCGGCGATGTCTCTATCGGTAAAGTAGTATAGGGCTATATCTATGGTCTGGGGGTATTCGGGGTGGGCTGACTTTGCGGCTTTAGTATCTTCTATGATTCGTTTTATCTCATCATGGCAGCCGCCATGCGGGGAGAATAAGGCCTTTATCCGTGAAGGGGGGCCTCTCGCCCCGGGCGGAGAGCGGCCTGAGAGGACGCCTCCGAATATCCGCTCGAACTCTTCCCGGAACGGCTCCGCGCAGCCGAGGACTATCGTATTCTCCCGGTAGTCATTGGCCTTCTCCGTCCAGTTGTAGCTTCCGGTCACCACGAACTTATCGTCCACTATCATGAACTTATTATGCATGAGGCCGCTCTTACGTTTATCTATAACCGTCTCTATGCCCGCCCCCTTTAGCTCGCCGGCCGCCTTTCTCTTCACATTGCACTTATCCATGACCACCCTTACCTTCACACCCCGCTCGTGGGCCTTCAACAATGCCGCAAGTATGGCCCTGTTGTCGAATTCGTATATCGCTATATCTATCGTCCTCTCCGCCTCTCCCATCGCCTCTATTACCTGCCTCTCGCACCCGCCGTCCGTTGAGAAGGCGACGGGCGGGGTGTCCTTTATCTTTTCATACTCCTTCCCGGAGATGGTCTCGCAATAGAGCGTTCTTTCCGTATCGAACGGGAGGGCCGTATACGCGCATGTCCTGGCCTCGGCCTTGTTCAGGAAGTAGTGCAATATGAGAGGGTCGCCTCCCGTACTTTTCAGATATTCTATGTAAAAGCCGCCCCGTTTCCCGGCGGCCTTGAATTCGCCTCCCAGGCCGGATGCTTCGTGGATCGTTTCAAGCCGCCCGATGAGCCTGCTCAGCTCTCCGGTGCCGGCATTCGACTCAAGGGCTTTCGATATGGTATTATTGACGTAGAGGCAGTAGTAGTCCTCCTTGAAGCCGTTCTTTATATCTTTGTCGAACCTGCTCTCTACGACGACGGGCGTCTTGTCGGCATCCTCTATCTTCGCGATGGGGTCTATATTCGACGGGGGGCTGAGGGCCCTCTTCATCAAAGGCAGGTCGAACGCGGTACATGTTGAAGTGATTAAAAAAGACCATATGGTTATTGCGATGCCGAGCTTACCATATGGTCCTATCCTTCGTATGCTGCCGCGATCCGGCCTCACCCTCATAAATATCACCCCTTTGAGGGCATCAGATTTATTATTGCGTCATCTCATAAGCGTTATCTTCCTCCTCGAAACAGGTTGTAGTATTATGCCAATAAAAAATGCCTGGCAAATATGCCAAGCATCGATTTTCATACACCAGATAAGTATACACGAGGGTATGCGAACTGACAAGGCACGAAGTCCGGCTTTTTCATTATTTACGCGCTCCTAAAGCCGCTTTTTTTCCGGCAGTATGATATAATATATGCATACGGAAAGAGGGGAGGGCCTTTATGCCAAGAAAGATACTGGTCCTGTCGGGCAGTCCCAAGCCGGACGGCAATACAGCCGCGCTCGTCGGCTGGTTCGTCGAAGGGGCGCGCTCAAAAGGCGCGGATGTCGAAGTCGTCCCGACCGCCTTTCTCAAATACAAGTCTACGGGGTGCATGTCATGCAGGGCGTGCCAGAAGAAGGAGGAGTACGAGTGCGCCATAAATGACGAGGCGACCCCGGTCCTGGCGAGGATGGCGGATGCCGATGTCATCGTAATGGCCACGCCGCTCTACTTCTTCGGTCCGAGCGCACAGCTGAAACTCGTCTTCGACAGGATGTTCTCGCTATATAAATGGGACAATGAGGCCGGCACCATGGTGACCCCGCTTAAGGATAAGACGCTCGTCCTGATGGCGAGCGCCTACGAAGACGTAGGGCTGGACGCGCTGGCTAAACCGTTCGAGATAACGGCCGGCTACACGGGCATGAAGTTCGAATCCCTCCTCGTCCCGAACGCGGGCGTATCGGGCGATATAAAGAAGAGGGAAGGGGTGCGCGAGAAGGCCATAGAGCTGGGCAAAAGAGCGGCTATATGAGATACACGCGGTATATATTGATATGCATCGCGGTTTTTTTATCGGAGGGGGCATATATGAGAGACGCTGAGGCAGGAGAGGAAAAGGCGACCTTTGCGGCCGGCTGCTTCTGGGGGGTTGAGGAGGCGTTCAGGACATTGAAGGGCGTCGTCTCGACCAGGGCCGGTTATACGGGAGGCAGGACGAAGGACCCGACCTATAAAGAGGTCTGCACCGATACCACAGGCCATGCCGAATCGGTCGAGGTCACTTACGATCCGTCAATGATATCATATGACGAACTCCTAAGGGTCTTCTGGGATATACACGACCCTACGACCCCGAACCGGCAGGGGCCGGACACCGGCTCACAGTACCGTTCGGCCATATTCTATCATGATGAAGACCAGAAGAAGGCGGCGCTCGCTTCAAAGGAATGGCTTGAACGGACTGGAAAGTTCAGCAGGAAGATCGTGACCGAGATAGTCCCTGCGTCTGAATTCTATGAGGCCGAGGAGTATCACCAGCAGTATGATATGAAACGCGGGGTAAGGTCCTGTCCGCGGCCGCAATAAGGTGAATATGCTTAGGCATATATTTATACTGACACTTTTTATTTCATCCGTGCTCCTTCCCGGCATGGGCGAGGCGAGGGTGATCGAAGAACATATCTACCTCGTGCCGGCGGGAGACGTCGATGCGAAGGTGCTGGAATATATAAAAGGGCGCCTCCCGGAGGCGCTCCCCATGACGTTGAGGGTGACGATAGAGACGCGGAAGGAGCTGCCCCCGGACGCTTACTATGCCTCCCGGAAAGGGTATGACGCCTCGGCTGTCCTGGACGGCATATGGCGGCTCGTCACGATAGATGTACGTAACGAGCGGGTGCTGGTGGTGACCGGCGCCGACCTCTATACCCCTGAGGCGGATCACATATCCGGCCTGGCGGACGGGAAGAGAGGCATATGCATAATATCGCTGGCGCGCCTTGGGGACGGGTCCCGCGGCCCGGGACCGGATGATAAGCTCTTTCCGGAGAGGGCCTTCAAGGAGGCGCTGTACGTTATAGGCAGATCGCTCGGCCTCGCTGACTGCTCCGACCCGAAATGCGTCATGAGCTCTTCCGCCGGCGCTCCGGATACGGGCAAAAAGAAGGACAGGTTCTGCCACGATTGCCGGAGATCGCTGCGCCGCAATTATGATGACCCGTTATTCAAGTCGTTGTCCATATAAAGGAGGTGGCTATGGTGATATTGGCCAGGATGGTGGGGGTAGTGATCGTATGCATGGGCACCGTCATAGCGCTCAACCCGGCCGTCTTCAGGAGGGTGATCGATTTTTGGTCCAGGGGAAATAACGTCTATATGGCCGGGGCGATGAGGCTCGTCTTCGGCACGATCTTCATACTGGCGGCCCCGCAATGCAGGTTCCCCCGGGTCGTATCGATACTGGGTGTACTGATGCTGATAGGCGCCGCGGTCGTCTTCCTGCTCGGCCCGAAACGTATAAAGTATATATTTGACTGGTGGCAGAAGAAGCCGCCTGCGGTAATGCGCGTCATGGGCCTTCTGGCCATATCGATAGGAGCGCTGGTACTTTACGTGATATGAAGATGATACGTTTCCGGGACGTATTCAAAGATAAGAACTTCTCGCTACTCTGGTGCGCGCAGGTCGTATCGAACTTCGGCGACCGGCTGAACCAGATGGCGCTGGTCGCCCTCGTCTACCAGCGCTCCCCCGGGAACGCCGTGGCGCTCGCCAAACTGATAGCCCTTACCATAATCCCGGTCTTCCTGATCGGCCCGATCGCGGGCGCGTGGGTCGACCGGCTGAACCGCCGGAACGTCATGATCATATGCGACATCCTGCGCGGTTTCCTGGTGTTGTTGATACCTTTCTTCATCAAGACGAACCAGATCCTCCCGATATATCTCATAGTATTCCTGACGTTCTCGATCTCGAGGTTCTTCATCCCGTCGAAGATGGCCATAATACCGGAGCTCGTCTCGAGAGAAAAACTCCTGGTCGCGAACACGCTTTCGGACACCACGCACATGATAGGGAACGTCGTGGGCCTTGTGGTCGCCGGCATCATAGTGAATATCCCTTCAATAGGCGCGGTCGGCGGGTTCTATATAGACGCGACGAGCTTCTTCATATCGGCCGCCTTCATCGGGATGATAGTCCAGAGGGAGTTCATACGGCACGTGCGCGATGATTTTGAGGTGACTAGAGAGGCGCTCGAGGACTCCATCAGGAAGTCGATCGTTACGGAGATAAAGGAGGGGATAGGATATCTTACGAAGTACGGTAATATGCGTTTCATCGTGAACGCGTTCTTCCTGCTGATGGCCGGGATAGGCGCGATATCGTGCGTCATCATCGTCTTCATACAGGACGCCTTCGATACGCCGACGCGGGACCTGGGGTTCCTCGGGATGTTCCTCGTGATCGGGCTTTTTCTCGGCACGCTCTTGTACGGGAAGTTCGGGCAGGGCCTGAAGAAGAGGATGATCGTCTACGCCAGCTTCACCGCGACAGGTATCTCCATAGCGCTCTTCACCTTTTCCGTGAAGGGATGGCCCGATATACTGCTTTCCGGGCCGCTGGCGGCGCTCATAGGGATCGCGGTGAGCCCGATGATGACGTCGATGAATACACTTACGCACGAGACGGTCCCCGAAGAGGCGAGGGGCCGGATATTCAGTTCGCTCGAAGCGGTCATGCACCTTGCTTTCCTGGTATTCATGTTCGCCGCCGCGTATGCGGTCAAACATACGGGCAGTTTCTGGGTGCTCACAGGGACGGGGATGTTGTTTCTGGTATACGGTGTGTCGGGGGTCTTATATGAAAACAGGACGAGGACTACTTATCCTTAGAGGAGAGCTTCTCTTTTTTGACCTTATCGTCGCAGACCTTGTAGTAGTTGCAAAGTTCGCAACAGAGGTTCTCCTCGCCCTTCTCTCCCCGGTACCACTTCGTCTCGCAGGTCCAGTATATCTGGCACGTTTCGCAGCAGTTCAACTTATCGCGGGTCATTTTCTTCCTCCGAGGTATACAATACAATATCGGAAAAACAATGTCAATAGATATTTAAGAGGAGAATATGAATAATAAAAAGATGATAGATGTAGCGGTGCTCATGCTGTACATAGGGATCATATATTCCACGCTATCCGTGATGCCGGTGGTATTTTCGTTCTTTTCGAAACTGGTCGGACCGAAAGGAGGCCTGGTCATAGATATCGCGGCGTTCGTGATGATAGTGACCGTATGCCTCCTCTTCGGGTCGCGGCTGGGCCGGAACGGCGTCATGCCTTATATATGGCTTATGGTGATATTGTCGGTATATGTCTATGTCCTCATGGAGTGCACGCCTATCATCGCGGAGAAGGTCCACCTCCTCGAATACGGGTTTCTCGCGTATCTGGTGTGGAGGGTCTTCAGGGATGTGCGGCAGGAATGGATACGGTATCTTCTGATAACGGCGCTGGTCGTGGCGGTCGGGTGGTGCGATGAGCTTATCCAGGGGACTCTGCCGAACAGGGTCTATGACGTGCGGGACATATATCTGAATATATTGAGCGGACTGCTGGGGCTCGCCCTTGTTATGCTCCTGGCCCCTGGGAGAGACCGGAGATAGGGCGGACCCTATTTGACCATCCACCTCAACTGCGCAAGTATAAGCATGTGAGCTATCAGTAACTGCGGTATAGCGACCACTATACCCACCTTAAGCCACTCCAGGAAACCCACGGCCCCCAGCTTCCTGCGTTCCATCACGCCGACAGCCACTATATTTGCGGTGCTCCCTATTATGGTGAGGTTGCCGAGAAGCGTGGACCCGAAGAGGACCGACCACCAGAGCGGGAAGGTCGGTATGCCCATAGCGCCTATATCCTTGATGATCGGCACGAACGCGGCGACGGCGAGGACGTTGTCCATTACGGAGGTGAGGGCCCCGGACGTCCATGCGCATATGGCGACGAGGAGAGGGATGTTGTCCCCCGCCGCGCCTATTATCCTCTGCGCGATGACGGAAGTGATGCCCTGGAATTTAAGCGTGCCGACGGAGGCGAATAAGAACAGGAAGAACGCGAGCGTCCACCAGTCGACCCTCTTTTCTACGATGACCCGCGCGTTCTCCCTTGAGAGGAGAAGCGCAGCTGCGGCCCCCAGGAGCGCGGTACCGAGGAGCATCGTATTCTTTTCAAGCCCGAGGAGATGCTCCACATGGGAGTGGAGAACGAGCCCGATTATGACGCAGGCGAAGAGAAGACCCGATACCAGGACGCCGCGCGTGACCGGCTCTTTTGCGGATAATGCTTCTCCGCGGCTCTTCCTTTCACCGGCATCGGACCTTAAAGCGGTGTGAAGGTGGCCGATCGCCTTTGAGTAATAGAAGAAGAACAGCATGATAGTGGCAATAAGCACGACGATGGAAATGGGCGAGGCCCACCGCAGGAACTCCGCGAACCCGAGCCCGCTCCTCATGGCGATGATGACGCCCACCGGGTTGCCGACCACGGTGGCGCTTGAACCGACATTCGTCGCGAAGACGACCATGATGAGGAAGGGGACGGGGTTAAGTTTGTATTTGGAGGTTATGTTGAGCATCGCGGCGGCCATGAAGAGTATCGATGTGACCTCATCTACAAGGGCTGCCGAAAGGAACGAGGCGACGAGCATCACCGTCATGAGCCGCCTGCCGTCCATCCCCACCAGCACGATGAGACGGTCTATGAGATGCTCGAAGAACTGCTTCTCTTCCAGAAAACCGACCACTATCATCATGCCTATAAGGAAGAGTACGATATCGAGCCCGGCGAATTCCACCACATGAGCGACATCGATGAGCCCGGTGGCGAGCAGTATCCCCACGCCGAAGAACGCGAAGGCGAGACGGTATTGCCAGAAGAATATCGCCCCAAAGAATATCGAAGAGAAGCCCGCTACCGCCGCCAGCTGTTTAGTCGTGAGGCCCAGGAGAGAGGACGCCGCGACAAGGACGACGATCCCCGTGATGTAGTATATCGCATTTTTCATCTCTTGCCTGTCCTTTCCGGTTTGACTAAGCGCCATTGTAACATACAAGGAAACCGGCCACAATGTTTTTTGTTGAGTAAATCGCGGATTCATTATATAGTATAAGCCGGGTCTCATCAATATACCTGTAAATAAGAAAGGAGAGTGAACGGTATCATGTTTGAAGTAACGAACGATAATTTTGATAAAGAAGTGACGAAGTCCGATAAACCCGTCCTGATAGATTTCTGGGCGACGTGGTGCATGCCCTGCAAGATAATAGCGCCTCTCGTAGAGGAGCTGTCCGATGAGCTTGCCGGGGAGATAAAGGTCGCCAAAACGAATGTCGATGACAGCCCGGAGCTCGCAACGGAGCTCTCGGTCCTTAATATCCCCACGCTCATACTCTTTAAGGACGGAAAAGAGGTCACCCGCATAATCGGAGTCAATTCCAAGGAAGCGATAAAGGCGAAGATAAGCTCCGTCCTTCGTTAAAGAGGCCATATCAAGATGTACATCCTGGGCATATCGGCGTTCTACCACGATTCCGCCGCCGCGCTGATAAAAGACGGCGATATAGTCGCGGCCGCCCAGGAAGAGAGGTTCACGAGAAAGAAGCACGACCAGTCATTCCCGTCAAACGCCGTAAGATTCTGCCTGGAGAAGGCCCACATCACCATCGGCGACATCAATTACGTCGCCTTCTACGACAAGCCCTTCATAAAATTCGAGCGCATACTCGAGACATATCTCGCCTATGCCCCGTACGGCGTCAGGTCCTTCGTGAAGGCGATCCCCATGTGGATAAAGAAGAAGCTCTTCATGAAAGACCTCATGCAGAAAGAGCTCGGCTACAAGGGCGTGATAATATTCCCGGAACACCACGAATCCCACGCGGCGAGCGCCTTCTTCCCGTCGCCGTACCGCGAGGCGGCGATACTGACCATGGACGGGGTGGGGGAGTGGACGACGGCGAGTTTCGGCTCCGGGACCGGCAACACCATATCGATAAGGTCGGAGATAAAGTTCCCCCATTCGCTCGGCCTCCTCTATTCGGCGTTCACATATTACACCGGTTTCAGGGTCAATTCGGGCGAATACAAAGTGATGGGCCTCGCCCCGTACGGGAGGCCCATATACCGGGACCTCATACTGAAGGAGCTGATAGACCTTAAAGAGGACGGTTCCTTCAAGCTGAAGATGAAATACTTCAACTACTGCGCCGGCCTCACCATGACGAACCGGAAGTTCCATGCCCTTTTCGGCGGCCCGCCAAGGAAGCCGGAATCGAAACTGACACAGCGCGATATGGACCTGGCGCGGTCCGTGCAGGATGTCACCGAAGAGGTGATGCTGAAGATGGCCTGCCACGTCCGCAAGGTCACGGGAAAAGAGCACCTGGTGCTGGCCGGAGGCGTCTCCCTGAACTGCGTCGGTAACGGCAGGATATTGCGGGAGGGGCCGTTCAAAGGCGTATGGGTGCAGCCGGCGGCAGGCGACGCGGGCGGCGCGCTCGGCGCGGCCCTGTTCGTATGGTACCAGTACCTGGGCAACCCGCGTTCCGCGGACGACAGGCACGACTTCCAGAAAGGCTCGTTCCTCGGCCCCGATTACAGTAATTACGAGATAAAGAAGTTCCTGAGGGAGTGCGGCGCCCCGTACACGGAGCTCAGCGACCCGGAGATACCGGAGCGGATAGCGGACCTGGTCGCCTCCGAGAAGGTCATCGGCTGGTTCGAAGGTAGGATGGAATTCGGGCCGCGCGCGCTCGGGAGCCGCAGCATCATCGGCGACGCGCGTTCGCCGAAGATGCAGGAGGTGATGAACCTCAAGATAAAGTTCAGGGAGAGCTTCCGCCCGTTCGCGCCGTCTGTATTGGCCGAGAAGGTCTCCGACTATTTCGAGATGGACGGTGAAAGCCCGTATATGCTCCTCGTTGCGCCGGTGAAGGCGTCGAGGAGGAGGCCGGTGAAGGGCGGGGAAGAGGAGCTCTTCGGCCTCGCCCGGCTGAATGTCGTACGGAGCGAGATCCCTGCCGTGACGCATGTCGACTATTCCGCCCGCGTCCAGACGGTGGACAGGGCCCGGCATCCCCGCTTTTATGACATGGTAAAAAGGTTCTACGAAAAATACGGCTGTCCGGTGATAATAAATACCTCCTTTAACGTCAGGGGCGAACCGATAGTGGCCTCGCCGAAAGATGCGTACCTCTGCTTCATGCGCACCAATATGGACTACCTGATAATGGGCAACATGCTGCTTGAGAAGAAAGAACAGAAGCCGCTCGATAAGGATGTCGACTGGCTCAAAGAGTTCGAACTGGATTGACCATGATAATCTGGGATGAGATAAAGGCGATAAGGAGCGGCAAAAAGGAACTGCGCGAATTTGGTTTTACATTTGCGGTGATTTTTGCTATCTTAGGGGGCATAGTCCTCTGGAGGGGGAAGGGTTCATGGCCTTACCTCTTCACCGCCGCGGTTCTGTTTGGCATCCCTGCTGCGGCGCTGCCGGCGGTCCTCTTACCGCTCCAGAAGGCGTGGATGGCATTTTCCGTAGTCATCGGATTCTTCATGAGCCGGCTCGTCCTGGCGCTCTTATTCTACGGTGTAGTGACCCCGATAGGGTTATTGATGAGGCTTACGGGTAAGGATATCCTGGACGAGCGGATAGACCGGGGGAAGGGGTCATACTGGCAGGATAGGCCTCCCGCGGCGAAGGACAGGGCAAGTTACGAAAAACAGTTCTAGGAGGATGGCATGGGTGCTATGGGGTTTTTAAAAGAGTTGTGGGAATTCATGAGGATGCGGAAACGCTGGTGGCTCCTCCCGATAGTGATAATGCTCGTACTCCTGGGGCTCCTGATAGTATTTACGGAATCGAGCGCGGTAGCGCCGTTCATCTATACGCTGTTCTGATATTAGGGTATAGGGTATAGGGTATGGGGGGTAGGGAAATGATGAATATTGCGGTATTGTGTTCGGGGAACGGGACGAACCTGCAGGCGATCATAGACGGCGTGAAGTCGGGTCACATACCGGCTTCCATAGCCCTCGTCGTGAGCGACAATAAGAAGGCGTTCGCCCTGGAACGCGCCCGCAAGGCCGGGATAGAGACGCTCGTCCTGGACCCGAAAGATTTCAAGTCCCGCGAAGATTTTGACCGCAAAATAGTGGAGGGGCTGAAGAAGAGAGAGGTCGGGCTTGTGGTCCTGGCCGGCTTCATGCGTCTCATGAGCCCGTATTTTATAAAGGAGTACAGGAACAGGGTCATCAATATACACCCGGCGCTCCTGCCGTCATTCAAAGGCACTCACGGCGTAAAGGACGCGCTGGAATACAGCGTAAAGATCTCCGGCGCGACAGTCCATTTCGTCGACGAGGAGCTCGACCACGGGCCTATCATACTGCAGTCTCCCGTAGAAGTGAAAGATGGCGATACGGAAGAGAGCCTGTGGCAGCGCATCCATGAAGAGGAGCACAAGATCTATCCCGAGGTGGTCAAATTGTTCGCTGAAGGACGGCTCAGGGTGGAAGGTAGAAAGGTAATAATAAAATAGTCGAAAGGAGTAACGGCAAGCATGAAGACGGGCATTAAAGACGTTAAGGCGAGAGAGATACTCGATTCGAGGGGGAACCCGACGGTCGAGGTGGATATATGGCTCGGGGACGGTTCGTTCGGCCGCGCTGCGGTGCCGAGCGGCGCGTCTACCGGCGAACATGAGGCGGTAGAACTCCGGGACGGCGACAAGTCGCGCTACCTCGGCAAGGGCACGCTCAAGGCGGTCGCCAACGTGAACGGCGAGATAAGGAAGGCGATAAAGGGCAAGGACGCCCTGAAACAGGGCGAGCTCGATCAGCTCCTGATAGACCTCGACGGTACGGAGAATAAGGGGCGCCTCGGCGCGAACGCGATCCTCGGTGTCTCGCTCGCGGCCGCGAAGGCGGCGGCTGTTTCAAAGAAGATGCCTCTCTACAGGTATATAGGCGGGGACAAGGCGAAGATATTGCCGATCCCGATGATGAATATATTGAACGGGGGCGCGCACGCCGACAATAACGTCGACCTCCAGGAGTTCATGGTCATGCCGATAGGGGCCGATTCTTTCAGGGAGGCGCTCCGCTGCGGCGCGGAGGTCTTTCACAACCTGAAGAAGATATTGCACGACAGGAAACTCTCTACCGCCGTAGGAGACGAGGGAGGGTTTGCGCCGGACCTCAAGTCGAACGAAGAGGCGGTGGAGGCGATACTGGCGGCGATCGACAGGGCCGGATATAAGGCGGGCAAAGATGTCGCGATCGCGCTCGACCCGGCGGCGAGCTCGTTCTACGAGAACGGCAAATATATCTTAGAGGCCGAAGAGAAGAGGGAGAATTCCAGCAAGGATATGGTGGAGTTCTATTCCCGGTGGGTATCGAAGTATCCCATCGTCTCCATAGAAGACGGCCTCGCGGAAGACGACTGGGACGGCTGGAAGGCGCTGACAGAAAAACTGGGGAAGTCCATACAGCTTGTAGGCGATGATCTCTTCGTCACAAATACGAAACGCCTCAAGATGGGAATAGACCGGAAGGTGGCGAATTCGATCCTGATAAAGGTGAACCAGATAGGGACGCTGACCGAGACGCTGGAAGCGATAGCGATGGCTAAGAAGGCCGGGTATACGGCGGTCGTGTCCCACCGCTCGGGCGAGACCGAAGACACCACCATCGCGCATCTTGTGGTGGCGGTCAACATGGGCCAGATAAAGACAGGCTCCGCCTGCAGGTCGGAAAGGATATGTAAGTACAACGACCTTCTCCGCATCGAGGAAGGGCTCGGTAAAAAAGCGGTATACGGGAAGGCAATTTGGCGAAAATAAAGGGAAAGGTACTCTTCGCGATCATAGTCCTTGCAGTGATATTCCTGCCGCCGTTCGCGAAGTATCAGGAGTTGAGGTACAGGAATAAGAAGCTCGAGAACGAGCTGATCGAGATGAAGAGAGAGGCGAGGCGGCTTGAGATGGAGAAACTGCGCCTCGAGACCGATATCACCTACGTCGAAAAGAAGGCGCGCGAGAAGATAGGCGTCGTGCGTAAGGGCGAGATAGTCCTCAAAGAGTCGCCTAAGTAAGCTGTCAGCTATCAGCCGTCAGCTTTCAGCTAAAAGCAAAAAAGAAGGGGAAGCTTATTCGGCTTCCCCTTTTAAAATGGTAGCGGGGCTCCGATTCGAACGGAGGACCTCAAGGTTATGAGCCTTGCGAGCTACCAGGCTGCTCTACCCCGCAATGTGTATTGTATTATACAGACCTACCCGAAAAAATCAAGCAAAATTTTACAATAAATCCCCGCATTCTAACCAGGTTAGATATGGCAGGTTAGGAATGAAAAAATGCAGCTGGCTTTCTCTTGACTTAACGTCATTCTGTAGTATACTTATCAGGTTATCTTTAAAGAAGAATTATCACGTAATATGAACATAATATGACAATGCGAAATAAGTCCACAGTCCACAGTCCACAGTCCACAAATATACTAGCGTATCGCTGGGCTAAAAAGCCCCTTGCGGCTTTTGTCGCGGGGGTCTTTCTCTTTACAGGTACCTTTGGCTATGCCGGGGATAGCCTCTCGCCCTCATTACGTTCCAGGATGGCCGGGTTCCAGGAGAAGTTCCTGGCCGGGGAGGTCCTGTTGTCCCATAAACGTGTCAATGAATATATAGAGAACGCTTTCGCGGGCGGGGCGGCAAAGAGGGATGGGGAGACGATCGGGATCGGTAGTAGCAAATTTTACAGAGCCGGGCAGCTCGAATTCAACGAAGCAGAGGTCGTCTCCGTACCCGGACTGCTGGCAAAGGCGCGTCAGCCCGCGCATGTAGGGCTCGGCCGGGCCGCCGGCAGACCGACCATATACCTGGATGGCGGGTTATATTATGATGAGGACCTGCGGCGGCACGAGGTCGACGAAGTGGTCCAATGGGAACTCTTACGGGGCAAGCTCAATTTGAGACCGCACCAGATGCGGCAATGGATCCTCGACCATTTTGACCTTCCCGATGAAGATCTGAAGGGCACCGAATATGAAAGATCGGCCCCGGAACTTACCTCCGCCGCGATCGCAAGGAAATTCCACGAACGGTCGCATCGATTTCCGAAGCGCCTGTATAAAGAGGGAGCAAAAGAGATGGATTTTGCCACGATGTTAGCCCTCTACGATGAGGCGGAAGAAGAGAAGGACGTCAACATCGCCTCGCATGAGGCCGGGCCGTCGAAAGAGGCGGTCTTCGAATCGCTCCTCGACTTTTATAAGAGCAAGGATGATCCGTCCCGCAGGGCGGGCGTCATCAGGTATCTCGGCCAGGCAGACCCGGACGTGGTCGCCGAGGCGATAGTAGACGTCCTGAACTTCATGGGCCGCCTCTACATGGACCGGCTCAGCCGTTTCTCGGAGGCAGGGCTGGAACGGGACGGGGTGCAGGACGCGGCGGATACGCTGAGCCAGAGCCCCAATATACACGTGACCGTGAATTACCACTACCAGTACCTGGACTATACGGAGAATTATCAGCGCGATCTCGCGTCTCTGTTCGATGCCTGGTTCCATATAACATCGAGCGAAGAGCTTTCGAATTTCCGCATATTCGTCAAGGAACAGCAGACGATATTCCTGCGCCTTCTTCCCGAACTGGGCGAAGGCTTCATGTCGGCGTTCCTCCTCAACAGGGAGGAAAAGTACTACCTGGCCAATACTGCCGGCGTGAGCGTCCGCACACCCGCAGAAGAGTGGGATGATAACATGGTCAATCTTATAAGGCCGGACCACGCGCGCTGGATGGAAACGATAGATAAGAGTGCGGCCGACCCCATGGTGGGGTACGGCTCATGCGGCCACTATTTCCTTGGCGCGCTCATGGAACTGGAGGACCCGGATCACCTGTTGGTCGCAGACAGGGCACCCTCGCAGCTTGTGAATATGTTCCTGCGCCGTCCCGGGGGCAGGATGCCGATGATGATATTGGGACGCCTTATCGGATTCCTGATCAGAGCGGGAGACCCGCGCGGCGAATCTTCGGCAGACGGTGCCAGTTTCCAGGAGCTCGGGCTTGACAGGGAGACGGGAGAGAGGTTCGTGTCCGAATTGGAACGCCTGATCGACACATCGGAAGACCCATTCCTGGTACGTGACGCGCTCACCTCATATTTCTACGTACGGGAGGTCCCGGAAGACCGGAAATACGAGCGGCTGTTGAAGGTCATAGAGAGGGCGGCCTCTTCCACCGATGACATAAGAAGAAGGTGCTGGTTTGCCGCCAGGATATTACCGATACTGTCATACCCCGTACTCACCCGGCGCATGCAAGGCCTTCACTATCGCCTTGGCCGGTTTACCGAGCGTATTTTATATGAGACAGGGGATGAGGCTATAGCGCATCTTCAGGGCGAAGGCCCGCGCCTGACCGATACCGAATATGCCATATTTAATACGATCGCCCATCCCGCCGTCAAAGGCCCCGCGCTATTTGTAGATAAGGACGGCACCGTCCGTGAGCTCGATCAGGCCGAGCATGACCTCTTGAACACGGCGCTCAGGGGGCTCGTATTCGGTCCGTCGCCGATAGCCCCTCTCGATGAGACCGCCGCAAGGCGCCTCATAGGAGAGGAACTGTACGCTTCTATGCAGAGGACCGGCCCGCCCGTCTCGGCCTACGTCATAGATGACGATGAATTGACCGTACTATTGCCATACGAATATATCTACCTCGCCGAAGGCCTCATCACCCACGCCGGGACGTTCAAAGGAAGGGCCCATAACCTCTTCATCCCGCGCTCGATATATGAAACCCTGCTCAAACCCGAGCATGCCGGAGATCTCGAGAACTGGCGAAAGCACGAGGTCGGACACCTCTTACACCGCGACGCCGACATCACACCCGACGCAGCCGAAGCCGATTCCGCAAGGCGGATACTGGAAGAGAGGGTAGTGAAGAATACGCTCGATATGCGGCCCATAAAGAGCGGCCTCATGGGCGGGCGTTTTGTCGGGCTTGCCATGGCGACGAAGGAACTGCTCAATCCCGATAACAGGCCTATCAGGGTCCTGAGCGGGGCATCGGGCAGCGACGTTTCCGATCTCTTTCTCTCTACGAATGCCGCCGTTACGGTGCTTGTCGATTCCCTCAATTTTGAGCCGTACAGAAGGGGCAAAGGTTATAATTTTGACATACATGATAGATACCTGGAGCATAAACGCAGGAGGGGTTTTATTTACGGGAGCCACATGAGCAAGACGCCGGTATTGAACGGCATCATCGGGGAACTTTCGATGATGGGTGTGGCAGGTGAAGAGATCGAAGAGATAAAGGACGATTGGGCCAGAATATGTAACGGAGACCATAGTACAAAACGGTTGTCCCGGGAAGGTATGGACTCCGGCAGATTCGCTTACAGGATAAGATTTGACTGGGCATATCCGGGAGAGGACCCCAAAGAGAGAGAGGTAATATATATTCAGGAAAATATGGAGTATATAAGAGACAGTATGCCTGCTATACGACGCATGGCAGGGGGCGGCCTGGATGGATATTATCAGAGGGCCGCGCAGAATCTGCCGAAGTCCTACAACAGATATATAGGCGATGTCGCCTCCGCGATAACTGCTAATGGATTTATCGCAACGGATGATCACGATAATGACGGGATGGACCATTCGGTGCTGAAGATGGCGGCTATCCGTTATATGGGTTTTCGGTCAAGGCCTCCGTCAGCTGAAATGAAAAGATGGGCCGGACTGGTCAGGACATCAGCCGGCGCATACGCTGACGGCTATGGCTGGGAGATATCCATAGCGTTAAAGACGGATGACGCGGAACCCGGCAAAGTACCCGTCTTTACCCGGACCGACAGAGGACATATGGCCGATCTTGTGGAAGCGGCAGGGAAAAAGATCGAAAGAGGCGAACTGGATGCCCGGTTGCCGGTGGTGGCAAGGATAGTGGCAGGAGACGGGAGGGTCATAGCGACCGCTGCAAGAAAAACCCTGGACAGGCCCACTAAATACGGGGTCAAGGCAGTCCACGCGGAGATAGCGGCGATACGCGAGGCAGAGGCGGCGGGTTTCTCCGATTGGAGAAATGCCACGCTCTATGTCAACATCGATTCATGTTATATGTGTTCCAGGGCGATCACGGAATTCTATCATTTTAAGAGGGTCGTCTACGGGGTAGAGGACCCGACGACGGCCGATCATAACCGCAACAGGGACGGATACGGGGATAACGGGGTCGAATTGACGGGGTGTGACGATCCCGAAATAAGAGGAAGGATCTACGCGATGTTCGAAGAGGCCTTTAGAGGAGGCGTACGCGACATCGCCTTGCACGAACATATAGTTCTGCACGAGAAGAGGGTCATAAAACATTTCAGAGAGGAGTTCGATCTCCTGGTACGGCGCCTCGACCAGGAAGGCCAGGTGGCCGTATTCGATGCCGACCTCTGGGCCCGGAATAGAGGCAACACGGAGGCAGAAGGTATGCTCCTGCGCCATCTCGAGTGGTTCAAGCAGGACCTAAACCCGGCGAAAGGACACCTTGTCGTCTTGACGGGCACGGAGGAGAATTGTGCGGCGGCAAAAGAACGCCTGATCGGAGACGGCCTCTTTGACGACCTGGCTATAGTGATGGGAGGGGCCTCGGCGCCTTCCGAACGTCTCGCCGCATCCGGCGAAGCGGACGAAGACGCGAACGGCTCGCCGGCCGGGCTCCTGAACAGGATCTCGAGGAGCGACGAGCTGATGAAGATGGCGTTAAATAAAGACGACGGGCTTGAAGCGGCGTATGCAGCCCGGGCAGGGGCGTATCATGCCGGGACGACGCGGTCAGAGTTCTATATATTGAGGGATATCGGGGTGTTCGTACCGGTAAAAGGCAAACGCGGCTACTATCGATTCTCGGATATGATGATAGGATACGATGAAAAAGGGAATATCGATCCCAATTATACCCGGACGATGATAAATGCGGTCAAGGATATACGCTACCAGGTCGCCAAAAGAGGCACGGACCGGCCGCTCTATCGCGGGGATATCCCGGAAGATAAGAGGCCGGTCGTGAGAGAGCTCGTCAGGATGACTGTCATAAACCAGGCGAGGGATAAGTTCATGCCCGCAGTCGAGGAGAATAAGACGCTCTGGCATGTCATAGAGAGCGATGTGATACCCGTGGACCAGCGTGCAAGCATCGTCACGGCTTTGAATAAATGGTCACGGGAGTCGGATCTCCGCGAAAAGATACGGATATTGAACGACGGGGAGAGATTGACCGATGTGATAGCGGATATCAGGAAAGACCCGAATGCCGTCGTCGATGTCGCGCTCAGCGACGAAAGTCACACGGATCAGTTACCGGATGATAAGGCGATAAAGATGCTGGTCTTCAGGAGCGGCTCCAATTTCATCCAGCTGGAAGGCGTGCTCGATGCGCTGAGGGCCCTGCACAACACCGACCGGCAGGCGGTCATAAACGATCTATTGCGTATATATTCACGTATGGCCGGGGAATCTTACCGGGGAGATATACCGCCGCCCGATCTGTTAGATGATCCGAGGGACTTTGCCCGCCGCTTCATATTCAACCTGCCGCCCGCCACGGCCGTCCCGGCCGATGACATACCCAAGATGAACGAACGGCTCTTACAGCTCCTCAGGGCCGCATAATCCTATTTATTGATATGAACTACTCTCGCCGGAGGGAAGCCGTTGAAGTGCGTTGAGGAGGCGAGGCTGTACGCCCCTATGTTCTCCGCGTAGAGGAGGTCGCCTATCTCGAGTTCCGGCAGTTCCTCGGCGACCGAGATCGTGTCCAGCGCGTCGCAGGTCGGGCCGAAGACGGCACATATCTTCTTCTCGCCGTCCTTGAACGACCTTATCGGATATATGCAGTGGTCGAAGAGGATGCCGGAGAAGGTGTGGTATATCCCGTCATCTATGTAGTAGCAGGTCTTGCCGTCGCGGACCGCCTTGCCTATGATCTTTGCCACGAGCGTGCCGGCATTAGCCACCATGAAGCGCCCCGGCTCCGCCAGTATCTCGATATCCTTTGGGAACATCCTGTCTATCTCGGTATTAAGTTTCCTCGCCAGCGTCTTGAAGGCCTTCACCTTACTGTTGTACTTGACGGGGAACCCGCCTCCTATATCGAGTATCTTTATCTTGTGGCCGCGCGATTCCGACTCTTTGAATATGGAGGCGGAGAGCTGCAGGGCCTGCATATAATTCTCGAAGTTGTTGCACTGGCTTCCTACGTGGAAGCTTATACCCTCGACGACGAGGCCCATATTGAACGCCTCGAGTATCAGGTCGACCGCCTCTCCGGGGTCGGCCCCGAACTTCGAAGAGAGCTCCACCATAGAACCGGTATTCGGCACCTTTATCCTCAATACGACGCCGGCGTGCGGGCAGAATTTCTTTATCTTCTTCAATTCCTCTATATTGTCGTATGTCACGAGCGGCTTGTAAGGGTCGAGCTCGCGCAGCGTCTCTTCCTGCTTTATCGTATTGGCGTAGATTATCTTGTCCCAGATGAAGTCCTGCCGTTCCTTGTCCGGGAGGCGTTTTATATTCTCATATACGATCATGAACTCCGGGAACGACGCCACGTCGAAGCTCGCGCCGAGCGAATAGAGCGTCTTCACGATCTCCGGGTTCGAATTTGCCTTCACGGCATAGTATGCCTGGACGCGGGGCATGCTCTCCTTGAACTCCCCGTAGTTCTGTCTTATCTTTTCATGGTCTATGACGAATACCGGGGTGCCGTTCTTTTTTGCTATCTCCTGAAGATGGGCCGGGGGGATATCCTTTTCGCCGTTTTTCATCGCCTCTCCTTGATATATTTAAGGTTTGAAGAGAAAATTATGGAAGCACCAGAGATTCTTCTTGTCCGGGTACGCCGCGGTGTTCTCTTTGAAGAATACGCGGTAGTTCAATAAGGGTGTCCAGGAGTAAGGTTTAGAGACAAATTTGCCGAGGTACGGCTTCGCGATAGCGAGGACATGATCATGCGGCAGGTCGTCCGGGGCGCATATGCCCTTCCGCGGGTTCTCTATCATCCACATGACCGCCGAGACGACGCCTATAGCCACCTGCATCGTCGTGGCGTTCTGGTGCCCGACGAGACGCCTCGACTCCCCGATGCTGAGGATGCTCCCCGTCCACCATGAGCTATAACGGTGTCCCATGAGGAGCGCCCCGAGCGTGTCGGCGCCGGTCGTGATCTCATCGTTCATGATCCTGCACTTCGGCTGAAGTTCGTAATTCCTGCAGCGGAGCTCATACAAGGAAGAGAGGCTTTCGTGGCACGGCATGTAGGCGTAGTGGACGGTCGGCCTGTAGACGGCCTTCCCGTTCTTCCATACGGTCAGCTTATCGGATATGGAGAACGCCTCCCCGTGGCGTATGACCATGCCGATGATCTCCTGGTCCGGTATCCATGACCTGACCCACGTATTGATACCCATCTGCGACAGGAATATCTGATTTCCGGGGCCGTGGGGAGGGATGTTGGCCAGCGCGGGGAGCTTCTTCTCATGTGTTCCCCATCCGAGCTCGGCAGGGGATATGCCTTCCTCCCTGAACCCTTCGATGCTCCATGTCCCGACGAACTCATCCACTTCCTTGGGCCTGTCGGTTATCTGGGTGTCGCGCTCGCTGCAGTGTATGACCTTTATCCCGAGCTTCATGGCAAGATGCGAAAAATTCTTTTCCCGGACGAGGCGCTCGACGGCATTCGTCTCCTTCTTCGGCGCGCCCTTCTCCCTCAGCAGCTTTTCCGCTATATCGAGGATACCCTGTTTTGTGAAATGGGATATCAATCCCGGGTTGGCGCCGTGGTCTATCACGGCGCTCGTGGAATCTGCGCCGTTCCATTTAGAGATGACGTCGCGTATCAGCATCTGCCTGTAATAGAGCGACTTTTCGTAAGGGCTCTTATTGTGGATATCGGCATACGGGTCCCAAACCTCGACGGAGGTGTTGACGTAGAGGACCTTATTGTCATGGCACCAGGTGAGTATCTCGATACAGTCGATATTCCAGGCGAGGTCTATGATGAGCCCGCCGGCGGAGACGTACTTCGAGAGTATCGTCGTCATGTTGAACGGCGTGATCTTCTCCTGGAAATATCTTATGCCCTTGTCTGTCCAGGGCTTCAGCGCCTTGCGGTAATCGATGAAATCTATGACGGTTATATTCTTATACGGGATCTTGATGTTCTTCAGGAGGACCGGCAGCGTACATCTCGACACCGAGCCGTATCCGATTATCAGCACCTTATTATTAAATACCATTACCACCCTCCTTATTTTTATTCCGTACAATTGTACATTGATATGATAATTGTGTCAAGTCATTGGGTTGCCCGGCCGCCCCAATTTCCTTTGACTCGACCCTTTTATAATGCTAAAATAAAACTCCGTTGATGGAGGAATATAAGATATGATCCAGCGTTATTCGCTTCCGAGGATGTCTGCCATATGGAGCGAGGAGAACCGTTTCAGGAAGATGCTCGATGTCGAGATCTTCGCATGCGAGGCCCTCGCGAAACTCGGCCGCATCCCCAGGAAGGCGCTTTTACAGATACAGAAGAGAGCGCGGTTCGACGTAGAACGCATAAAAGAGATAGAGAGCCAGACGAACCACGACGTCATCGCCTTCATAAAGAACCTCTCGGAGAATATCGGCGAGGACGCCAAATACGTCCACATGGGGCTCACCTCGAGCGATGTCCTCGATACGGCCCTCTCGGTCCAGATGCGGGAGTCCTGCGAGCTGCTGATAGAAGACGTCAACAGACTGCTCAGGATACTGCGCTCGAAGGCGCGCCGGCATAAACGGACGCTCATGATCGGCCGGACGCATTCCGTGCACGCAGAGCCGATGACGTTCGGGCTGAAGCTGGCGCTCTACTTCGACGAGATGAAGCGTGACCTCGAGCGGCTGAAGGGCGCGCGCGAAACTGTGAGCGTCGGGAAGATCTCCGGCGCTGTCGGGACGTATGCCAATATCGACCCGTTCGTCGAGGAGTATGTCTGCAAACGGCTGGGCCTGAAGGCGGCGCGCATCTCGACGCAGATATTACAGCGCGACAGGCACGCGGAGTTCCTCACGGCGATAGCTATCACCGGGACATCGATAGAGAAGTTCGCCACCGAATTCAGGAACCTCCAGCACACGGAGATAGGAGAGGTGGAGGAGTACTTCTCCTCGACACAGAAGGGCTCGAGCGCGATGCCGCACAAAAAGAACCCGATCTTGTGCGAGCGGCTCGGCGGCCTGGCGCGGATACTCAGGGCGAACGCCGTCGCCGCCATGGAGGATATGGTGCTGTGGCACGAGCGCGACATATCCCATTCTTCCGTGGAGCGCGTGATATTGCCGGATTCGACGATACTCCTCGATTATATGCTCAATAAGTTCGCCGAGGTCGTCTCGAAGCTTATCGTGCACGAAGACAGGATGCTGGAGAACCTCGATAAGTCGGGCGGAGTGGTATTCTCGGGACGTCTTCTCCTGGAGCTCGTCAACAGGGGCCTGACGCGCAACGAGGCGTACGACAAGGTACAGAAGGCGGCCTTCAACGCCAAACGGGATAATACGGGGTTCAAGGAGTCGCTCCTGGGCGACGACGGCATACGGTCCATACTGAGCGCGAGGGAGATCGAAGAGATATTCGATTTCAGGTACCATATTAAACATGTCGACAGGATATTCAGGAGAGTCGGAATATGAATAAGCTTAAGCAGATATACGAAGGGAAAGCGAAGAAGCTGTACGAGACCGAAGACCCGGACCTCGTGATACAGGAGTTCAAGGATGACGCGACGGCGTTCGACGCGACGAAGCGCGGCACGATAGTGAATAAAGGGGTGGTCAATAATAAGCTATCGGAGAAGATCTTCACGCTCCTGGCGAAGGACGGCATACCCACGCATTTCGTCAAGCGTCTGAACGACCGCGACATGCTCGTAAAGCGGGTCAAGATAGTGCCCGTGGAGGTGACGATACGCAATATAGTCGCGGGAGGCATGGCGAAGCTCTTGGGGCTGGAAGAGGGGATAGTCCTCAAAGAGCCGGTCCTGGAGTACCACTACAAGGAAGATAAGCTCCATGACCCGCTGATAAACGATTACCACATCGCGGCCCTCGGCATCGCCACCAGGAAAGAGATGGACGCCATAAAGAAGTATTCGTTCAGGATAAACGATGCACTCAGGAATTTTTTTGATTCGAAGGGGCTGACACTCGTCGACTTCAAGCTCGAGTTCGGCCTGTACAAAGGGAAGGTGACCCTGGCCGACGAGATATCCCCGGATACATGCCGCCTTTGGGACAAGACGACGAAGGAAAAGCTCGACAAGGACCGGTTCCGCCGTGACCTCGGCAATGTCGAAGAGGCATACCAGGAAGTGCTGCGGAGAGTGATGGAGTGAAACGAGTCACCTATAAATCCTCAGGCGTAGATATCGACACCGCGAACGCGCTCGTTTCGGATTACAAGCGCTTTGCGAAGTCCACGAAGACGCCGGGCGTCATAAGCGATGTCGGGAGTTTCGGGGGGCTCTTCAGGCCCGCGTTCAGGAAATTCCGAGACCCGGTACTCGTCTCGTCGACCGACGGGGTCGGGACGAAATTGAAGATAGCGTTCCTCGCCGATAGGCACGATACGGTGGGCATAGACCTTGTAGCCATGAGCGCCAACGACGTCCTCTGCTCCGGCGCCGAGGGGCTCTTCTTCCTCGACTATATCTCGACGGGCAAGGTCAGGCCGCGCGTCCTGAAGGCGGTGGTCAAAGGGATAGCGGACGGGTGCCGCGAGGCCGGCTACGCGCTCGTAGGCGGCGAGACGGCCGAGATGCCGGGCATGTATAAGGCCGGCGAATACGACCTTGCCGGGTTCGCGGTCGGCATCGTCGGGCGGGGCGAAGTGATCGACGGCCGCCGCATAGCCATAGGGGATATCGTCCTGGGCCTGGAGTCGAGCGGATTGCATTCGAACGGGTATTCTTTAGTGAGGAAGGTCTTCTCCCGGAAAGAGCTGAAAAGGTATTCGAAGGAATTATTGAAGCCGACGCGCCTCTATTGCAGGCCGGTCCTGGCCGTAAAGAAGGAAGCGGAGATAAAGGGGATAGCGAACATAACCGGCGGGGCATTCTACGATAAGATACCGAGGATAATACCGAAAGGGATGGCCATAGAGATATACGGGGACTCGTGGGAGATACCAGAGATATTCTCCATGATCAAAGAGAAGGGGAATGTGGATACCGGGGAGATGTTCCGCACGCTCAATATGGGCATAGGCATGGTGCTGGTATTGCCGGGGCGCGACGTCGACAGGGCGCAGGCGGTCTTAAAACGCCATGCGTTACGCTCGCACGTGATAGGCAGGGTTGTGAAGGGGAACGGGCAGGTAATAATAAGATAATGAAGATCCTGTTGATAGGTTCAGGCGGAAGAGAGCACGCGCTGGCATGGAAGATGGCGAAGAGCCCGAAGTGCGAGAAACTGTACTGCGCGCCGGGTAACGGCGGCATGTCGGAGATCGCCGAGCTTGTAAATATAGAGGCCGACGATATCAACGGGCTGCTTGAATTCGCGAAGTCGAAGAAGATAGGCCTCACCGTCGTGGGTCCGGAGGTCCCTCTCGTAGCCGGTATCGCCGACGCGTTCCAGAAAGAGGCCCTGAAGGTATTCGGCCCTGCAAAGGGACTCGCGCGGCTTGAGGGGAGCAAGGTATTTGCAAAGGAGATGATGAAGCGTCTCGGTGTCCCGACAGCCGGTTTCAGCGTATTTGATAATGCAGAAGCGGCGCTGAAGCACCTGGAGGAGAAGGGCGCGCCCATAGTGGTCAAGGCGGACGGATTATGCGGCGGCAAGGGCGTCGTCGTCTGTAAAACGGTCGATGAGGGCAAAGAAGCCATAAGCGCCATGATGATCGGCAAGGTATTCGGACCCGCAGGCAACAGGATCGTCATGGAGGAATGCCTCACGGGTGAGGAGGCGTCCATAATAGTCATATCCGACGGGAAGAATGTGATCCCGCTTGCGTCGAGCCAGGACCATAAGAGGGTATTCGACAAGGACAGGGGACCCAATACGGGCGGTATGGGCGCATATTCTCCGGCGCCGGTCGTGACCGACGCCCTTTTGAAGAAGGTGATGGAGACGGTCATATACCCGATAGTACAGGATTTTGCGAGATCCGGGACACCTTATAAAGGGGTTCTCTACGCCGGCATAATGGTAACGGAAAAAGGCCCTATGGTCCTGGAATTCAACGTCAGGTTCGGCGATCCGGAGACGCAGGCGATACTACCCCGCCTCAAAAGCGACCTGGTGGAGGTCATGGAACGCGCCTCGGACGGGAGACTGGGCGGCTATAACCTTGAGTGGGACAGGAGGCCGTGCGTTTCGGTCGTTATGGCGTCCGGCGGCTACCCGGATAAATACGAGAAAGGTATAGAGATAAAAGGGCTGGACGATGTGAGGGCAGAGAAGGACGTCGTCGTGTTTCACGCCGGGACCAAGGTCGGGATCCGTTCCACCGATACCGCCAGGACTTTTCTCACGAACGGGGGAAGGGTGCTGAACGTGACGGCCCTCGGGGATGATATAGAGAAGGCCATCGACAGATGCTATGAAGCCGTCCGCATGATAAGCTTTGACAGGATGCATTACAGGAAGGATATCGGGCACAGGGCTATAAAAAATAGTAACCAGTAGCCAGGAGGCGGTATGAAACGGCTGAAAGTTGCGATAGTGATGGGGAGCGATTCCGACCTTCCGACGATGGACGAGGCGGCTAAGGTCCTCGGAGAATACGGCGTTGAGTATGAGATAAAGATATTATCCGCCCACCGTTCCCCTGACGATACGGCAAAATTCGCGAAGTCGGCAAGGGCGAGGGGATTCGGGGTGATCATAGCGGGGGGGGGCGGGGCGGCGGCGCTTGCCGGCGTCATAGCAAGCCATACGACGCTTCCCGTCATAGGGGTGCCGATGGAGACGAAAGAGCTGAAAGGCATAGATTCGCTCTTCTCCACAGTGCAGATGCCCTCAGGCGTTCCCGTTGCGACGTTGACCATAGGGAAGACCGGGGCAAAGAACGCCGCCATACTTGCGCTTGAGATACTGGCCATACGGGATAAGACGATAGAGAAGAGATTGCTTACCCTTAAGAAGTCGCTTGCAGAGTCGGTCAGGAAGAAGAATATCAGGTCCTGATGCGTTCTTCGAAGAGCACGGAAGTATTAAAGACGTCGCCCAAGGATATATTGCGCGCCGCACGCGTCCTGAGAAGCGGAGGGCTCGTCGCGTTCCCGACGGAGACGGTCTACGGCCTCGGCGCGGATATGACGGATAAAGGCGCCGTAAGGAGGCTCTACAGGGTCAAGAAGAGGCCACTCTCTAAACCGTTCGCCGTCATGATCGCGGACAGGAAGATGGTCGGGAGGATGGGGTGCCGTTTCACCGGTGAAGCCAGGGCGCTCACCGATAAGCTCTGGCCGGGGCCGCTTACAGTGATATTGGAAGGCAACGGCGGAAAAAAGACCGGTTTCAGGATGCCCGACCACGTGGTAGCGCTGAAACTTCTTAAGGAAGCGAAGGTCCCCCTGGCGGTGCCTAGCGCGAACCTTAGCGGTAACCCGCCTCCGAGGTCCGCAGGGGACGTCTTGAGGGACCTGGACGGTAAGATAGGGTTGGTACTTGACGGAGGCAGGACAAATATAGGCGTCGAGTCCACGGTCATAGACATGACCGTCACCCCTCCGCGTATACTCCGTGAGGGCGCGATATCGCGCCGGGAAATAGAAAATATATTGGCTCATAGCAAACCGAGGCGCAATGGGTAAAGTACGCTCGATCCTCCTGGTATGCACCGGCAACAGCTGCCGTTCCGTTATGGCCGAGGGCCTTCTGAAGAAGTATCTGAAAGAGGCGGGGAAAGGCGACATAGAAGTCCGTTCAGCCGGCGTCATAGCCGTCGATGGCCTGGGGCCGACGATAGAGACGGTCGAGACGATGAAGGAAGAAGGCATCGACGTATCGAATTTCCGGGCGACCCGGCTTACCGATGAATTGATAAAGAGTTCGGACCTTATACTGGTGATGGAAGAATCCCATAGGGCCGAGATAGTAGAACGGGTGCCGGAGGCGGCCCCGAAGACGCACTTACTGAAGAAGTTCGGCGCGGAAGACGATAAACGGCACAGCGAGGGGTTCAGCATCCCGGACCCCATAGGGCGTCCGCCGAAGGATTACGGATATTGCAGGGAGACGATAAAGAGAGAGATAGAGAGGATCGTGAAATTATTATGAAGATAGCTATAGGGAGCGACCACGGCGGTTATGAATTAAAGGGGGAGCTGATAAAATTTCTCAGGGCCGAAGGGCATGATGTCAGGGACCACGGTACCCATTCGAAAGAGTCGTGCGATTACCCGCTGATAGGGTTCGAGGTGGCCAGGGCGGTGGGCGAGGAGAAGGCGGAGAGGGGTATATTGATATGCAGGACCGGCGTAGGCATGGTCATAATCGCCAATAAGGTCTCCAACGTAAGGGCCGTCGCCTGTTATGACGTGCGGATGGCGAGATCATCCAGGGAACATAACGATTGTAACGTCGTAGTCCTGGCGGCCGATTACACGGACGCGAAGAGCGCAAAAGAGATAGTTAAGGTGTGGCTCGCTACCGGCCATCTCGGGGACCGGCACGCGCGGCGCGTGAAACAGATAAAAGAGATCGAATCAAAAATAAAAGGGAAGTAGACGATGAAGCATCTTAAAAAAGAAGACCCGGAGATATTCAGGGCGGTCCTGGACGAGACGAAGAGGGAGAACGCCGGCATAGAGCTCATAGCGAGCGAGAACTTCGTTAGCGAGGCGGTGCTCGAGGCGCAGGGATCGAGCCTGACCAATAAGTACGCGGAAGGATACCCGGACGCGCGCTGGTATAACGGATGCCGTTATGTAGACGTCGTGGAACGACTTGCCGTGGAGCGGGCCAAGAAATTATTCGGGGCCGAACACGTAAACGTCCAATCGCATTCGGGGACGCAGGCCAACATGGTCATCTACTTCGCCATGCTGAAACCGGGCGATACGGTCCTTTCGATGTGCCTCTCCTGCGGCGGCCATCTCTCTCACGGCCACCCGCACAACTTCTCCGGCAAATTTTATAAGATAATCCCGTACGGCCTCGATAAGGATACGGAGATGCTCGACTACGACGCGATAATGGAACTGGCCAAAAGGCACAAGCCGAAGATGATCCTGGCGGGCGCATCGGCGTATCCGCGTTCGATGGATTTCAGGAAATTCAGAAAGATCGCCGACGCGGTCGGAGCGTTCCTCTTCGTCGACATAGCGCACATAGCCGGCCTTGTGGCCTCGGGGCTTCACGAAAGCCCCGTCCCGTACGCGGAGTTCGTCACCTCTACCACCCACAAGACGATGCGGGGGCCGAGGGGCGGTTTCATAATGTGTAAAAGAGAGTTCGCGAAAAGGATCGATACCGAAGTGTTCCCGGGCATACAGGGAGGGCCCCTGATGCATGTGGTCGCGGCGAAGGCGGTCTGCTTCAGGGAAGCGCTTAAGCCCGGGTTCAGATCGTACCAGAGACAGGTCCTGAAGAACGCCAGGACACTTGCCGGAGAGCTCTCAAAAAGGGGCTTCAGGATAGTGGCGGGCGGTACGGATACACACCTCTTCCTTGTCGACCTCACCGCCAAAAAGATCACCGGGAAGGACGCGGCCATACTGCTGGACAGGGTGGGCATAACCGTCAACAAGAACCTGATACCGTTCGACACCAATTCGCCTTTCGTGACGAGCGGGATCCGCATCGGATCGCCGGCCGTCACGACGCGCGGGATGAAAGAGCCCGAGATGCGGAAGATCGCATCACTCATCGATGCGGTCCTGGGCGACCCCGGCAATGAAAAGGTCTCCCGGGCGGCGCGGGAAGAGGTCGGTATATTGGTAAAGAAATTCCCGCTGTATAAGGGCCTCATTAAAGACCTCGAGAGGAGATAATGATCGTGAAACGGAAGCGAGTAAAAGTCCACGGTCCACGGTCCACGGTCCACCGCCCGAGCTGGGATGAATACTTCCTCGGGATCGCCGACCTCGTATCGAAGCGCTCGACATGCCTCCGCCGGCGTGTAGGCGCTGTCCTCGTGCGCGACAAGAATATACTGGCCACCGGATATAACGGCGCGCCCAGCAAGATAGAACACTGCGACATCACAGGATGCATACGCGAGCGGCTCAGGATCCCCTCCGGAGAGCGCCACGAACTGTGCAGGGGGCTCCACGCCGAGCAGAACGCGTTCCTCCAGGCCGCGCTGCACGGCACGAGCCTGAAGGGCGCAAGTTTATATTCCACGACCCAGCCGTGCATAATCTGCGCAAAGATGATCATAAACGCCGGCATCGGCGAGGTCGTCATAAGGGGCGATTACCCCGACAGGATGTCTAAAGAATTTCTCCGCGAGGCGAAGGTCAAGCTTCGGGTCCTCAAATAAAGTATGAGATGCCCGTATTGCGGCAATAAGAACGACAGCGTCATCGACTCGAGGGTATCGAAAAACGCCTCGAGCGTGAGGAGACGCCGCGAGTGCCTGAAGTGCGGCAAGCGCTTCACCACGTACGAATACGTCGAGAAACTGCCGCTCATGGTGATAAAGAAGGACGGCCGGCGCGAGCCGTTCGACCGGGAGAAGCTCATAAAGGGGATAGTCGTTGCCTGCGAAAAACGCCCGGTCAGCATGAAGCGCATCGAAAAACTGGTCGACGACATAGAGCGCGCCGTAAGCAAACGCCACGAGCTTGAGGTCTCTTCCCAGGAGATCGGGGAGCTTGTCATAAACCACCTGCACGAACTGGACGAGATAGCCTACGTCCGCTTCGCCTCCGTCTACAGGCAATTCAGGGACGTCAACCAGTTCATGAAAGAGCTGAAGAAGTTCCTTAGATAGCTGAAAACCGATGCACGAGGCCCTCTACTACGAAAAATTGGATTCCGGGAAGGTCCACTGTCACCTCTGCCCTAATGAGTGTATCGTCTCCGACAGGATGCGCGGGGCGTGCGGGGTGAGGGTCAACAAAGGCGGCACGCTCTTCACCGAAGTCTACGGCAAGACGACGGGCCTCTCGCTCGATCCCGTAGAGAAGAAGCCGCTATACCGGTACCACCCCGGCGAATATATACTGTCGGTCGGGACCAGGGGCTGCAATTTCCACTGCGGTTTCTGCCAGAACTGGCACATATCCCAGGAGCTGGATACCCCGACGGAAGATATAACGCCTGAAGGCATTATCCGCAGGGCCAGGGAGCTCCGCTCCTTCGGCATCGCCTACACTTATAACGAACCGTTCATATGGTATGAGTTTGTGCTCGATACCGCGAAGCTCGCGAAGGCGAACGGGCTCGAGAACGTGCTCGTGACGAACGGCTACGTGAATATGGGCCCGCTTGAGGGGATGCTGCCGTACATAGGCGCCATGAACATAGACCTGAAATCTTTTGATGAAAGTTTTTACCGGAAGGTATGCAGGGGGTCGCTCAAGCCGGTGCTCGATGTAATCAAAAGGTCGGCTAAGAGCTGCCATGTCGAGCTCACGAACCTTTTGATACCTACGCTGAACGATTCCGAAGAGACCATAGGAAAGATGGTCGATTGGATCTCGGAGAACGCGGGCCCCGAGACCCCCGTTCACTTTTCGAGATATTTCCCGTGCTACAATATGAGCCTTCCGCCCACCCCGATCGAGACGCTGAAGATGGCCGAGCGGGTGGCGAAGAAGAGATTGAAGTACGTATACCTGGGGAACGTCTAGAGGCCTACCGGTAGTACCTGTCTATATCCTTAAAATCTATCTTCAGGTTCGCCCTGAGGGAGGGCGACTTGAACCATTCGTCGAATATCCTCGTCTTAGCGTTCTCCATGACTTTTTTGGCGAAGACCTCTTTATCTTTTTTGAAGGCCTCTTCGTCGATGCCTTTATATTCGGCGACCCTGAATATGAGGGCCCCGCTCCTTACCTCGGTCGTCTTTGAGACCTCTTCCTGTTTCTTCGCTCCCCCCGGGGCCGCGGGGTCTGCCGGGGGCGTTCCGCCTCCGGTCAGGGTCGAGGCGATATCCGCTATGGTCCACGCCTCCCCGATACCGTCGAGATAGTCGGACCGCGAAAAGAGTTTACTCTCCGTGACCTTGAGGTTGAGCTTTGAGGCCGCCGTCTCAAAAGTCTCTTTGTCCCCCTCCATCATCCCGACCACCTTTTCTCTCATCTCATCAGTATTCTTAATGGCCAGCTGCCTGGCATCCTTCTCCGCGAGATACGATTTTATGCTCGACTTCACGTCATCGAACGCCGCGAAGTGCTCTTTCTCCCCCTCTTTCAACGGGATGACGAATTCATTCCTGTTCAGGTCGTAATATTCCTTAGCGCGCGCGTCCTCGACCGCCGCCGCATCGGCGAGGTCCTTATATTCGGTCAGTATGTATGATATCTTGAACTGCTCCTTCTCTCTCCTGTAGGCCTGGGCCACCTCTTCGTCCGTCACCTTGATGTCTTTGGCAATGATATCGTTCAGCTTCTGTATGGCGAGGTTCTCCCTCACTATCTCCTCGAAGGTCCTCGGCGTAAGCCCTATGTTATATCGCAGCACATGCTGGTATATCTTATCGTCGAAGGTCCCGTTCCTTATGAAGAGGGGGTGGGAGCGTATATAGTCGATGACCTCCCTATCGGAAATATCTATTTTGTGGGTCTTTGCCTCTTTGAGCATTATGAGACGGTCCCAGGCCACCTTGGCGAGGAACGGCTTATTCGAAAGGAACGACTCAAGGATCTTTTCCTGGCCGGCATAGTTGAGGACGAGGATGCTCCTCATCGCGGTCATGCTCTCGTAAAGCTTCTCGAACGATATCTTCCTGCCGTCGATCGTCCCGACGTACGAAGGCCCCTTCTCTCCGGAGCCCCCTAAATTCCCGGTGCCCCACAGCACGAAGGCGGGCATGACGAGTATGACGAGCCCCCAGAATATTACCTTGGATACGTACTTCTGCCTGAAAAATTTCAGCATCTCGGTTCTCCCTTCATCTTGGTCAGTACGTAGATTATATTTTATTACCCCCTGCGATGCAAGGGATTTTTTGCGCGCCACCGTGTATCTTGACATTCAGCATCATATTATGTACAATAACACAAGATAGAAGACAGGGTGAAGCAAGGTAACAAAAAAGAGAAAGATGATCTGCCATGAAACTTCGACTTGGGATACCTAAAGGGAGTCTCCAGGAAGCTACCGTCAGGATGTTCAGGAAGGCGGGGTTCTATCTGGGCGTAAGCGATAGGTCCTATTTCCCGTCGATAGACGACGATGAGATAGAGCCGATCCTGTTCAGGGCGCAGGAGATGTCGCGGTATGTGGAGGACGGCATCATCGATTGTGGCATAACGGGGAACGACTGGATACTCGAGAACTCCTCCAACGTGGTAAGGGTCGCGGAGCTGATCTACGCAAAACAGAGCATGCGGCCGGTCAAATGGGTCCTCGCGGTATCTATCGACTCCAGGATAAAGAAGGTGTCCGACCTCAGGGGCAAACGCGTAGCGACTGAACTTGTCGGGGTCACCAGGGCTTTCCTGAAGAAGAACAAGGTGAAGGCGGAGGTGGAATTCAGCTGGGGCGCCACAGAAGTGAAGCCGGCCATCGGCATCGACGCTATCGTCGAGGTGACGGAGACCGGTTCGAGCCTCAGGGCGAACAATCTGAGGATCGTCGTCGTAGTATGCGAATCCACGACGCAATTCATCGCGAACCGCAAAAGCTGGCTGAACCCGGCCAAGCGCGCCAAGATCGAAAATATAGCGCTTCTCCTGAAGGGCGCGATACTCGCCGAGGAGAAGGTGGGCCTTAAGATGAACGTCACCAAGCGTGACCTTAAGACGGTGCTTGCCATACTGCCGGCGATGAAAAAACCGACCATATCGCCCCTGTCAGACCCGGAGTGGCTCGATATAGATACGATAATCGATGAAAAGACGGTCAAACACCTTATACCGAAATTGAAACAGGCGGGTGCCCAGGGCATCATAGAGTACCCGTTGAATAAAGTCATATATTAAAAGTCATACATTAAATTCGCGAAAGAGGGGTGATATAAAGATGCCGTGCGGCAGAAAAAGAAAAAGAGCGAAGATGGCGAAGCACAAGAGGAAGAAGAGGATGAGAAGAGATCGCCATAAGAAGAGGATGAGATAACAGAGGGTGCATCCCAGGCAGATCCTTTACGTTTTCATTATCGTCGGCGCCATATCCGTGCCGGTAACGGTTTCGGATGCGGCGCCGATGGGTGCCAGGACGCCGTCAACGCCGTTCTCAAGATCCCTTGCCCATTACATAATGGGCATCATATACGATAATGAATCGAAGACGGACGCAGCAATAAGAGAATACAGGTCAAGCATCGTCTTCGATAAGGAGACGAGCCTTATACACACCAGGCTCGGACGTGCCTACCTTCTGTCCGGGGACGGGGCAAAGGCGACGGAAGAGCTGCTGGCAGCGAAGTCGCTGGACCCGACGGACACCAAGCCGCGGTTCCTCCTGGCGCTCGTATATGCTTATGAGCGTAAATTCGACCTGTCCCGGAAGGAATATGAAGAGATCATCCGTCTTGAGCCCACCTCGTTCCTGGCGCTCAGTTCTCTGGCAGACATATATGTGGCCCAGGACAGGATGGATGAAGCCGTTGGCATGTATACGCGGTTACTGGAAAAGGAGCCGAGGTCCTATTTTCTTTATTTCAACCTCGGGGTCATATATGCCCGCCTCGGCAGGATAGATAAGGCCATCGAGACGATGGGCAGGGCGGTGGCCCTGGACCCGGACCATGCCGAAGGATATACGGCGCTCGGCGTATTGCATGAAGCGAACGGGGATATCAAGAGCGCCATAGCCGATTTTGAAAATGCGGTCAAAATAGACGATGATAACGAAAAGCTTTATCATTATCTCGCCTATCTTTATCAGAAAGAGAACAGGGACTCCGACGCCATACGGCAGTACGGGTTACTGGAGAAGCTGGACCCGCGATCGGCCGATACGTACATCGCGTGGGCAAATATCTATCTGGAAGATAATAGGCCTAAAGACGCCTGCGCGGTGCTGGAGCGCGGGATAGCCAACGGCGCAGAGAGCGTGGAGATATACCTGGCCTTGGGGTACAGCTCCGTTGCCGATGACCGCGGCGAAGATGCCCTGAAATGGTATCACAAAGCGCTTGAGCTCGACGGGACCGATGGCAGGGTACATTTTTATCTCGGCGCGCTGTATGAGAGCAGGAAAGATACGGAATCGGCTGTAAGGGAGTTCAGGGAAGCCATCCGCCTGGCCCCGGATTTCGCCGACGCGTATAATTACCTCGGCTACATGTTCGCGGAAGGGTCGGTCAACCTCGACGAGGCGATCCTGCTCATAAAGAGGGCGCTTGAGCTCGACCCCGATAACGGCGCGTACCTCGATTCGCTCGGTTGGGCCTATTTCCGGAAAGGCATGACGGACGAGGCGCTCATCGAGATGGATAAGGCGGTGAAGCTTGAGCCGGACGACGCCGTGATCAGGGACCATATAGGCGACATCTATTTCCGGAAGGGGTTGCGCGAGAAGGCGCGCGGAGAATGGAAGAGGTCGCTTGAGCTCGATCCGAAGCAGGACGCGGTGAGGGAAAAACTTAATAGGCGTTAAAAGGACACCATGGAAAGACCGGATATAAAAGAGTTGCGGAAGAAGGCGGTAGAGGTCAGGAAAGACATACTCAGGATGCTCATGCTGGCCGGATCGGGCCATACGGGCGGCAGCCTCTCTATCGTAGAGATACTTCTGTCTTTATACTACTATAAATTGAGATGCGATCCCAGGGAGCCCAAGCGTAAAGGGCGCGACATGCTGATACTCTCAAAGGGGCACGGCTGTCCGGCGCTCTATACGGTGCTCGCGCACAAAGGATACTTTCCGAAAGAGAAGTTATGGACGCTGCGCAAGCTGGGAAGCCAGCTCCAGGGGCACCCCCAGATGGGCCTTGCCGGGGTCGAAGTATCGAGCGGTTCGCTGGGCCAGGGGCTTTCGATAGCGAACGGCATCGCCCTCGCCGCGCGCATGGACAAGCTGCCGTTAAGGGCATATTGCATCATGGGCGACGGCGAAACGAACGAAGGACAGGTCTGGGAGGCGGCCATGTCGGCCTCTCACTACAAGCTTGACAGTGTATGCGGCATAATCGATTTCAACAAACTCCAGATAGACGGTTTTTGCTGCGAGGTAAAGGGCATGGACCCATACGCCAATAAATGGCGCGACTTCGGCTGGCACACGATAGAATGCGACGGCCATGACCTTGCCAGGCTGATGGATGCCCTAGATGAGGCGGAGAAGGTAAAAGGAAAACCGACGATGATCATTGCGCATACGGTAAAGGGCAAGGGCGTGTCGTTCGTCGAGAATAAGGTGGAGTGGCACGGGATAGCCCCGAAGAAAGAGCAGTATGAAAAGGCGGTCCTGGAATTGGATGAAGCGTTGGGAAAGATATAAGGTCAAGTTAAGGAGAAAAATATGTTTTCACGAAAATGGAAGATGTACTTCAAGATGTACTGGCTGAGGATGGTGATAATCCTCGTGATCATACTGGTATGCATACTCGCCGTGTGGGGGCTCATGTCCCTCGAGTCGTTCTACCGGAACATCACGCTGGCGACTATGCCCATCAACCTCATCATGGTCGCCCTGAACGCGACCATATTCGTCTTCATGTACATGATGTTCATGCAGGGAGGCCTCGCCAAGATCTCGAAGTCGAAGATACGCGGGGAACTTGTGAATGTAAGGTGGAGCGACGTCATAGGCATGGACGAGGCAAAGCGGGAGGCCTGGGAGGTGGTCCAGCTCATAAAAGACAGGGCGAAGGTCAAGAAGATCGGCGGCAAGATCCTGCGCGGTATCCTCATGCTGGGTCCCCCGGGGTGCGGTAAGACGTATCTGGCAAAGGCGGTCGCTACCGAGGCGGGTGTGCCGTTCCTTTCGATGTCCGGGAGCGAATTCGTGGAGATCTTCGTCGGAGTGGGCGCTTCACGCGTGCGGAGGTTGTTCAAAAAGGCGCGTGAGCTCGCCTACGGCTACGGCGGATGCATAATATTCATCGACGAATTGGACGCCATCGCGCGCAAGAGGGTCTTCTCCGTATTCGGCGGAACCGAGGAGACGAACTCGACGCAGAACCAGCTCCTCGCCGAGATGGACGGCCTCCAGGAGAAGGATGAGAACGTCATAGTCATAGGCGCCACGAACGCCGGGGAGGACACCCTTGACCGGGCGCTCCTGAGGCCGGGGAGGTTCGACAGGAAACTCTATATAGACCGTCCCAACCTCGAGGAGAGGGAGAAGATATTCCAGTATTACCTGGAGAAGATAAAATACGACAAATCATCCGTAGAGGTGAAGCGTCTCGCGCGGAAGGCCGTCTACAAGACGCCGGCAGAGATAGAGAATATAGTGAAGGAGGCGGCCCTCATAGCGACGCGCGATAACAAAGAGGCGGTGACATATAAGCACATATCCGAGGCGATCGAGAGGATCGAGATGGGGCTGAAGCACAGGCGTCACATGACGCCTAAGGAGAAGGAGATGACCGCATATCACGAGAGCGGCCACCTCATGGTCCTGTACCTGCTCCACCCCACCGAGGATGTCTTCAAGGCGTCTATCATAGGCAGGAAGGAGTCGCTGGGTGTCGTTTACCACCAGCCGCGCGAAGAGGCATTCACCAAATCCAGGGAATCCCTTCTCGCTGACATCAAGGTCGCGCTCGCCGGTTACGTTGCCGAGAAGATGAGGTTCGGCACATCGTCCACGGGTGTTTCGATGGACTTCAAATCGGCTATGGCTACGGCGCACGCGATGGTATGGTCTCTCGGGATGAACGACGCGGGTTTCATAGGCGACTACGCTACCATACCGGAGACGCAGCTCTCGGAGGATGTAAAGGAGACGCTCAACAGGGAGACGAATAAGGTGTTCCAGAAGTGCCTCAAGGATGTCGAGGACCTGCTGGCAAAAGAGAAGGAACTGCTCGAGCGGTTCGTGAAAGAGCTTCTCGCTAAAGAGGAGCTGGATTACGATGAGATCGACTCGATATTCAAAGAGTACGGAAAACGTTCGCTGACCACATCATAGTATGCGCAATAATTTTGCGGCGCGCGCCGTCTTATGCGGCGCGCTGCTTGCGGCTCTGATCGGCTGCGGCCCGACATATCCGAAGGAGAGGTTCGAGGAATCGATCGTCCGGATATGCAAGGACGAATATAAGCTCGACGTGAAGGTCATGACCGCCGGGAAGACGATAGCTATATACGTGCCGCTCACCGACCTGATCGACATCACGCTCTCCATAACCCAGGCCGCCAGCGAGAAGATAAACGACGTAATACTCAGCGTATCGAGGGTCGCTCTCTCTACCGATGCCAGATATGATTTTTACTGTGTCATAGCGCATGATATCCGCGTCCCGGAGATACAGATAGTCATCATAAAATCGGTCGATGACGTAAAGCGTTTTATGCTTAACGATATCTCAAGGAGCGATTATTCGAAGCGGATGCTCATAGATATACGCATGAGCCCCCAGTCGCAGAAAGAGCGGGCCGTCAAAGAGATATTCGACAAGATGAGCCTCGACAGGAAGTGGCAGGACCAGGTGATGGACGACTTCTTCAGGGGGGAGCCGACGGCCCTCAGCGACATCGGATACTGGAACGACCGTTTCTACATAAAAGACGTGACGATGCCGGAATTCCTGGCTGAGCAGGCCTCGAACAGGGTGAAGATGCTCTTCCGGGAGAATAAAAAACTTTCAGAGCTCTTTTTCCTGAAGTCGGTAAAGAACGTCTACATCGACCGGTCCGGGCGGCGTTTCTTTAAGATGGACATCCTGGTGCAGGAGAAGGGTTTCAAGGAGCTCCCGCGCAGTGATGCCGCCAGGAAGGTATTTGAGGCGGTGCTCGATGTGACGGCCCCGATGCTCCGCAGTTACCGTTTCACGGATTTCGACCATATCGAAGTGGTCAACCAGGCCGACGGTTCTATGATAAGCGTATCGCGGGACGACCTCGAGGAGTACAGGAAGAAGAAGGCAACGTTCGAAGATATAGTGCAGTGATCAAAAGGCGCATATAAGGAGAGCGATGGGACAGGAAAAAGTTCAGATGGTGCCGACCAGGGACGGTTTCGGCGAGGGCGTTGTGGAACTCGGCAGGACCAACAAGGACGTCGTGGTGCTCTCGGCCGACCTGACCGACTCTACGCGCGCGGCCTGGTTCAAAAAGGAGTTCCCGGACCGTTTCTTCGGATGCGGCGTCGCCGAACAGGATATGTTCGGGACTGCCGCCGGATTCGCGCTCATGGGGAAGATACCGTTCGCGTGCACCTTCGGGGTATTTGCGTCGGGCAGGGCGTGGGACCAGATAAGGGTGTCGGTCGCCTACATGAACCTGGGCGTCAAGATAATAGGCACGCACGGGGGCATCTCCGTAGGCCCGGACGGCGCGACGCACCAGGCGCTCGAAGAGATAGCCCTTATGCGCATAATACCCAATATGACGGTGGTGGTGCCTGCAGACGCCCTAGAAGCGAAGAAGGCGACCATAGCCTCTGCCGGGATAAAAGGGCCCGTCTATATACGGCTGGGCAGATCGCCCTCCCCGGTCATCACTAAAAAGGAAGATATATTCAGGATAGGGAAGGCGAACGTCATAAGGGACGGTAAGGACGTCACGATATTTGCCTGCGGACAGATGGTCTATGAGGCCATGGTCGCGTCTGATATGCTGGCAAAAGAGGGGATAGATGCGCGCATCGTCAATCTCCATACGCCTAAACCGGTCGATAAAGACGCTATAATAAAAGCGGCGAAGGATACGGGGGCGGTGGTCACTGCCGAAGAGCACACCGTCCTGGGCGGCATGGGGAGCGCGGTGGCGGAGGTCCTCAGCCAGAACTTCCCGGTCCCGGTGAAGATGGTAGGTCTCGCGGACAGGTTCGGCGTTTCCGGAGAACCGGACGAGCTTTTCGAGTACTTCGGCATAAACGCAAAGCATATCGCCAAGGCGGCGAAAGAGGCGCTCTCCGCAAAAAGGTAATTTTTTACGAACGACGAACGCCGAACAACGAACGACGAATTATGACATCGATCGAACTGACAGCACCGGCGAAAGTAAATCTGTTACTTAAGGTTCAGGGCAAGCGCAGGGACTCCTACCATAATATACTCACCATATTCGAAAGAATATCTCTCGCAGATACCGTCAGGATCCGTAAGATACCCGTCGGGCGCGGCATAGAGGTCCATTCGGACAGGTTCATAACGAAACACAAAGAAGATAACCTGGTATATAAGGCAGCCAGCCTGGTATTAAGGGATGCCGGGATAAAGGCAGGGGTACGGATAGAGCTGAAGAAGAGGATACCCATAGCGGCGGGACTGGGCGGCGGCAGTTCGGATGCGGCGGCCGTTATCAAGGGGATAAATAGGCTCTTTGGCCTGAAGATGAAAGAGAAGGCCATGATGCGCCTGGGGTCGCGACTGGGCGCGGATGTGCCTTTCTTCCTGATCGATCCGCCGTTCGCGCTGGGGAGGGGCAAAGGCGACCTGTTGACAGAGATAAGGTCAAGCTCCGGGTTCTGGCACCTTATAATATATCCCGGTTTCAGGGTCCCGACCAAAGAGATATATGAGGCATATGACAGGGCGGATTTTGCCTTGACAATGAAATCGGCCGATGCTAAAATAACACTCCCTTTCAGGCGTAATCCGGGTTTTGGTACGGCGGAGGCGATGCTTCACAACGATCTGGAAGCCGTAGTCAGGTCAAAGAGAAATACCATAGGCAGGATAATAGAGCGCTTGGTCCAAATTTTAGACAAAAGAGCTATCATCTCGGGAAGCGGGCCAAGCATCTTTTGTCTATACAGGACCAGAAAGGAGGCGATGGCCGCTAAGGAGAAGCTGGCAAAGAGCGTGCCCGGACGCGAGATGAGGTCCTGGCAGGTATTTGTGGCAAAGACATTTTGATCTATCAAATCTGCATGTAACTTTAAGGAGTAGAAGATGATGGAGATCACTGAGGTAAGGATTTTCCCGAAAGAAGGCCAGGACAAGAAATTAAAGGCGTATGCGACGATCACATTCGATAACGCTTTCGTGGTGCGCAACGTGAAGGTGATAGACGGGAACAAAGGTTTTTTTGTCGCGATGCCTTCGAGAAAGATAAAAGAGCCGTGCCCCAAGTGCGGTTTCCGGAATGCGGTAAGGAGCAAGTTCTGCAACCAGTGCGGCACATCTCTGCCGCAGACGGAACCGAGGGTCCAGAACCCGGGAGAAGATATGGCCCGGCAATCCGAACATAAGGATATCGCTCATCCCATAACTGCCGAATGCAGGGAATATATACAGAAGAAGGTGCTTGAGGCATACGAGAACGATAAGAAGAACCCCTCCGCGCGCCCGGCCGAACCGAAGGGCTATTCCGGCCCCAGGATGGTCGAGGAAGAGGAGAATGATATAGAGCTGTAATTGGTCCACAGTCCACGGTCGATAGTCCACGGTGTAAAGCATATATAGGACGGTGGCCGTAGACCGAACGGCCCAGCAGTGTCTCACCGAAGAAGTTGGGAGGTCGTTCAATGGTAGGACACGAGAATTTGGGTCTCGCTATCTTGGTTCGAATCCAAGCCTCCCAGCCAAACAGGAGCGCATCTTGAAAGATACGATCGCCATAGTCCTTGCGGCAGGACGGGGCACCAGGATGAATTCCCGGACGCCCAAGGTGCTTCACGATATCCTCGGTAAGCCGATGATACACCATGTCCTCGATAGCGTGAGACAGGCGGGGGTAAACGACATAGTGGTCATCGCCGGCCACGGGAGCGCACTTTTAAAGAGATCGCTGCCGGATGCCAGGGTGCTCGTGCAGAAGGAACTGCTCGGGAGCGGCGATGCCGTGAATACGGCGCGCAAGGCGCTCGGTCGCTACACCGGTGATCTCCTGGTGGTGTGCGGAGATACGCCTCTTCTCAGGGGCGATACCCTGCGGGAACTGATCCGTACACGTAAGAGTTCCGGCGCCTCGGCGGTGGTGCTCACCACAGACCTTAAGGACCCGACGGGTTACGGGAGGATAGTCAGGGACGAGAACGGCGCCGTGATCAAGATCATAGAAGAGTTGGAAGCAGGTCTCTATGAGAAGGTCATAGAGGAGATAAATGTAGGTTCATACTGTTTCAGGGCGGAAGATCTCTTCGATGCCCTTACCGGAGTGAAGCCGGATAACGATAAGAAAGAATACTTCCTCACCGACGTGATCGCGGTCATGAATAGAAAGAAGAAGACGGTGAAGGCGCTGAAGACGGACGATACCGATGAGGCGATAGGGGTGAATACGAAGAACGACCTTGCGGAGGCTACACGGATCATGAAGGGCAGGGTCATGAGCGAACTTATGCTGGGCGGCGTGACCATCTACGATCCGTCTTCGACGACGATATACCCGGGTGTCAGGATAGGCGCAGATACCGTCATATACCCGAACACTATAATAGAATCGGATGTGGAGATCGGGAAGAACGCGTCGATAGGGCCTTTCGCGCGCCTGCGCCCCGGAGTCCGTCTGGAAGATAATGTAGAGGTCGGGAATTTCGTAGAGCTGGTCCGCACCGAGATAGGCGAAGGCACGAAGGTCAAGCACCACACCTATCTCGGCGACGCGAAAGTGGGCAAGAACGTCAATATCGGAGCAGGCACCATAACGGCCAATTTCGACGGCTCAAAGAAGCAGAGGACCGTTATAGGCGACGGCGCTTTCCTTGGGATCGGGACGAGGCTTATAGCCCCGGTCAGGATAGGCAGCCATGCCGTCACCGGCGCAGGGTCTGTCGTGCCTAAGAACAGGGACGTACCGTCCGGCGCTACCGTAGTGGGCGTGCCGGCCAGGATATTGGGCATTGCAAAGAAAAAGAGGGTGAGACGATGAAGAACGGCATATTGCTATTTAGCGGTAACGCCAATAAGAAGCTGGCGCTCGATATCTGCAAATTTCTCAAGGTCAGGCTGGGTGACGCATCGGTCGATACATTCTCAGACGGTGAGATACGGGTCAAGATCAACGAGAATGTGCGCGGCCACGACGTATTCGTGATACAGCCTACATCGTCCCCCGCGAACCAGAACATCATGGAGCTTCTCATAATGATAGACGCGCTCAGGCGCGCCTCGGCGCAGAGGATCACGGCGGTCCTCCCTTATTTCGGATATGCCAGGCAGGACAGGAAAGACCAGCCGAGGGTCCCTATCACGGCAAAGCTCGTCGCGAACCTCGTGACGGTAGCCGGCGCCGACAGGGTGCTCACCATAGACCTTCATGCCGGCCAGATCCAGGGATTTTTCGACATACCCCTTGACCACCTCTTTGCCGTAAAGATCTTCGCCGACTATCTCAAGAAACTTAAGTTCAACCACAGCCTCGTCATCGTTACGCCCGACGTAGGAGGCATAAAGACGGCCAGGTCCTACGCGAAACGCCTGAAGTGCGGGCTCGCGATAGTCGACAAACGGCGCGTTAACGACAGGGAGGCGGAGGTCATGCATATACTGGGCGAGGTCAAAGGCAAACACGCCGTGATAGTAGATGATATGGTGGCCACCGCCGGTTCATTGGTAGAAGCGGTAGACGCGATCAAGAAGGCGGGGGCGAAGGACGTATACGCTATCGGCACCCACGCCGTCCTCTGCGGTCCGGCGATAGAACGCCTCAGGAAGTCGCCGCTCAAAGAACTTATGGTGACCGATACTGTGCCCATACCGAGGGAGAAGATGATCGGCAAGATCAAGGTGCTCTCCGTGGCGTCGCTTCTCGGCGAGGCAATAAAGAGGATCCACGAAGAGGCATCCGTAAGCGTCCTGTTCAGATAAGAAAGGAAGAGTCGAATATGGAGAAAGTCATACTTAAAGCGGAAGTGCGGGAAGGCGCGGGGAAGAGGACAGCGAAAGATCTGCGCGCGAAGGGCAGCATCCCGGCCGTAGTCTATAAGGGCGGCAAAGACGCCATGAAACTGCAGGTGACGATAAGAGATCTCGATGAGGTCATCCACACCAGTGCCGGCGAGAACGTCATCATCACATTGAACATATCCGGTCCCGATAAGCATAAAGAGAAGACCGTGATAATAAAAGAGATCCAGCGGGATCCCATAAAGGACGGGATCCTGCACGTCGATTTTAACGAGATCTCCCTTACCGAGATGCTCAAGGTGAATATACCGCTGGCGGCGCACGGCGAGGCCTCCGGTGTCAAGAAAGACGGCGGTATCCTCGAGCACATCATGTGGGAGGTGCAGGTGGAATGTCTCCCCGCGGATATCCCGGAGAAGATCGAGGTCGACGTATCTAATATGAATATAGGCGATTCCATCCTGGTGAAGGGCATAAAGGTGCCGGAGGGAGTGAAGATACTGAATGACCCCGAGCTTATCGCTTTCATCGTTAAACCTCCCAAGGTAGAGGCGCCGAAAGAAGAGATAGCGGAAGAGTCCAAAGAGCCGGAGCTGATCAGGGAGAAGAAGGAGAAGGAAGAGGGCGAAGAGGAAGCGGCCAAGGAGGCCGAGAAGCCGGCAAAAGAGGCAAAGAAGGAGCAGGATAAGTGAAGTGCATAATAGGGCTGGGGAACCCGGACCTGAGATACAGGTCCACCAAGCATAATGTCGGCGCGAACGTCATCAAAAAGATAGCGGCCGAGAATAGCATACGTATAAACAAGAACGCCTATTCGTCGCTTATAGGCAAGGGGAAGGTCTCCGGCGAGGATGTCATCTTCGTCTTCCCGCAGACGTATATGAACCTTTCCGGGCAGGCGGTCAAGGATATCTTTATGAATGAGATGAAAGATATAAAGGACCTCCTGGTCGTATGCGACGATATAAACCTGAAGCTCGGCAGGGTAAGGCTGCGGAAGAAGGGGTCATCCGGGGGGCATAAGGGGCTTGAGTCGATCATACGCGAACTGGCCAGGGATGACTTCGCCCGCCTGAGGGTCGGCATAGCGACCGATGTCCATAAAGGGGATATAACGAATTATGTCCTGACCCCGTTCAAAAGACACGAGATGAGGAATGCCGCCCATGCCATTACGCTCGCCAGGGATGCCGCCGTCTGCTGGATAGAGGAGGGCATAGAGAGCGCCATGGCGGAGTTCAATAAGAAAAAGGCCGGGACGTCCTGAAACAGCGGATCAGATTATGGTTGCATTAGGTTATATAGTGTGTTAATATTATAAAAATAAATACATTACCCCGACGAAGCAAATCTTCTTTGGATCACAGGAGCTGCGAAGGCGGGAAAAAAAGGATGAAACAAAATGAATGATTATGAAGCCCTGTTCATACTGAAGCCGGATATTTCCGAAGAGGATACGAAAGGCCTCTGTAAGACCATTACGGAGGTCATCGTTAAGAATTCCGGCACCGTCAAAAAAGAAGAGAATTGGGGCAGGCGCCCGCTCGCCTATCCGGTGAAGAAGTCAAAAGAGGGGTACTATTATAAAGTCGACTTTAACGCCCCGGCCGAATCCGTAGCGAAACTCGACGCCGCTTATAAATTGAACCAGTCCATACTGAGGACCCTGATAACGAGGCGATAATGGCCAACCTTAATAAAGTGCTCCTGATAGGAAATCTGACAAGGGACCCGGAGTTGAGATATGTGCCGAGCGGCACGGCAGTGGCTACGTTCACCATAGCGGTCAACAGGTTCTACACGACGCCGGCCGGCGAAAAGAAGGAACAGACGTCATTTATAAGGGTCGTGGTATGGGGCCGCAGGGCGGAGGTCTCCGGTGAATATCTTTCCAAGGGAAGCCCGGTCTTCGTGGAAGGGCGTCTTCAATCGAGGGCGTGGGAGACGCCGGACGGCCAGAAGCGCAGCACCATCGAGGTTGTAGCCGATAATATCCAGTTCCTGAGAGGCGGAGACCGCCAGGGGAGCGCGGCAGCTAAAGATGCGGCCGCCACCGAAGAAGTGGCCACCATAGACCTGAGCGAGGAGCCGCCCGTATCCGGTGACCAGGCAGGCACAGGTAAGCCGGCCGCACCCGCATCAGACAGCGAAGTCCCATTTTAATACGAGGAGAACCATATGCCACCAAGATTCGGTAGAGATAAAGATAAACCAAAAAAGCGCGAACCCGGAAAGAAGAGGGTCTTCAGGAGAAAGCCGTGTAAATTCTGCATAGAGAAGGTGGAGAAGCTTGACTATCTCGACTACGGCAGGTTCCAGAAATTCATAACTGAGCGCGGGAAGATCATACCGTCTAGGATCTCGGGGAGCTGCGCGAAGCACCAGAGGCAGCTTGCCCGCGCCGTAAAGAAGGCCCGCATCGCGAGCCTCCTGCCGTTCGTCGCGGAATAATAAAGGATAAATACGATGAAAGTGATACTGGTCGAAGATATAGATCGCCTGGGGAAGATGGGTGATGTGGTCACGGTCAAGGAAGGGTATGCGAGGAATTTCCTCATACCCAAAAAGAAGGCCAAGGAGGCCACTCCCGGCAACATGAAACTGCTGGAGACGCTGAAGAAGAAAGCGGCCGAAGTGGAACGCAAGAAGATGGAAGAGATGAAGGCGCTTGCCGACAAGATCTCCGGCCTTTCGTTGACCATAGGCGCCGCGGCAGGTGAGGAAGATAAACTTTTCGGCTCGGTGACCACCGACGCCATAGCGAATGCCCTGAACGCGGAGCATATCGTCATAGACAAGAAAGATATAATCCTCGACGAACCGATCAAGAAGCTCGGCGTCTATCAGGTTATCGTAAAGGTACACCCTGAAGTGAAGGCAAATCTGCGGGTGTGGATAGTAAAGCAGTAATTTTCATAACGCGCGCATAGTCCTCCATGCCATCACAGGAAATGATCGAAAAGATACCGCCTCAGAGCCTGGATGCGGAGACGGCCGTCCTGGGTTCGATGCTCCTGGACCATAATGCCATCTCCCAGGCAATAGAGTTTTTAGACGCCTCATATTTCTACAGGGACTCCCACAAAAAGATATACTCCGCCATAATCAAACTCTTCGAAGAGAACAAGGCCGTAGATATCGTAACTCTGGTAGAAGAGCTTAAGAAGGCCGGGACTCTCGACGAGGCCGGCGGGCCGGCGTATATCGCCAACCTCGCGTCGGCCGTCCCCACCGCGGCGAATATCGTCCACTACGCAAAGATAGTGAAAGAGAAGATGATACTCCGGCACCTCATAAATACATCAACGCAGATAGTCACGGAGTGCTATGACACGACCCAGGATATAGACGAGCTTGTCGACAAGGCGGAGCAGCTCATCTTCGATATATCTTCCAAAAAGGTGGAATCGCGCGTCTCTTCGCTGCGCGAGGTCATCAAGGGATCGATCGAAACTATAGATAACCTTTACCAGAGGAAAGAGAATATAACGGGCCTGGCCACGGGTTTCAGGGACCTCGATATAAAGACGGCGGGGCTCCAGATGTCCGACCTGATAGTCGTCGCGGGACGGCCTTCTATGGGCAAGAGCGCGCTGGCCTCCTCCATAGCGGAACATGTTGCCGTCGTGGAGAAGATACCGGTCGCGTTCTTCAGCCTCGAAATGTCCAAGGAGCAGCTCGTCCAGAGGATGCTCTGCTCTCACGCGCGGGTCGATGCCCACAAGGTCAGGACGGGGTTCCTCTCCCAGGCGGACTGGCCGCGCCTCGTCAGCGCCGCCGGAAAATTATCCGAAGCACCCATCTATATAGACGATTCTCCCGGCATAACTGTGCTTGAGCTCCGCGCAAAGGCGCGGCGCCTGAAGGCGCAGCATGACATACAGCTCATAGTCCTGGACTATCTCCAGCTGATGCAGGGTCCTGCCAGGGCGGAGAGCAGGCAGCAGGAGATATCGGAGATATCGCGTTCTTTGAAGTCGCTGGCCAGGGAGCTCAACGTCTCGCTCATAGCGATAAGCCAGCTCTCCAGGGCGGTAGAACAGCGCTCCGACCACAGGCCCCAGCTTTCCGACCTCCGGGAATCGGGGGCCATAGAACAGGACGCGGACCTTGTCATATTATTGCTCAGGGAAGAGTACTATAACCCTACGGACGAGAACAAGGGCCAGGCGGAGGTCATAATAGCGAAACAGAGGAACGGCCCGGTGGGCAGCATGATGCTCGCTTTCGTCGGGGAATATATGAGATTCGAGAACCTCGCGCCCTCCCGCGGCGAGGAATTTGTGGATGTCGATATGGAGCGCGTCTAAACTATGAAGAAGATATTGATCGCGGCAGCCCTCTCCGTCCTGACCGCCCTGGCGGTGAACGTTACGGTCACAATGGATGCCTCTGCCCAGGGCGACAGCGAAGGGAAGACGATAACGGACCTCCGCGTTAAAGGGAATAAGGCGATAAGCAAGGAGACGATCATCTCCAAGGTGAAGGCGAAGGTGGGAGACCTCTTCAATAACGAATCCCTTAACGATGACCTCAGGCGGCTTTATGCGACGGAATATTTTACCGATGTATCCATAGATGTCGAGGACCATGAGAAAGGCATCGCGGTCACTTTCATCGTAAAGGAAAAATCGGTGGTGGGCGATATCATCTTCGAGGGTAACCGCGCGGTGAGGGATACGAAGCTCAAGTCCCTGATGAAGACAAAGCCCAACGAGATGCTGAACCAGGTCCTTCTTGCCCAGGATATGGTCGATATAAAGGATTTTTATGTGAAGAAAGGGTACCCGTCGATAGATGTCAAGTACTCGGTCGATGTGGACGAGGCCGTCAATAAGGCCACTGTCACGGTCACTGTCGACGAAAAGTCGCGCGTTAAGGTGGCCAAGATAACGATCACAGGCAACAAGGCGGTGAAGACGGGCAGGATAGTGAAGTTCCTGGCGACCAAACCGGCATGGCTTTTCAACAGCGGCGTCTTCAAAGATGACCTGTTCCAGGAGGACCTGGAGAAGATAAAATCCGTTTATGATGACGAAGGTTTTCTCGATGTCGAAGCGGTCCCCAGGATGGAATACAGTGAGGACGGCAAGCTCCTCTACATAACCATAGAGGTCAGGGAGGGGAAACAGTACAAGGCGGGCAACGTAGCCGTCAAAGGAAATCTCGTGCTGCCTGAGAGCGATATCGTTTCAAAGATGAAGCTTAGATCCGGCATGCCGTTCTCGAATAAGACCCTGAGAGGCGACGTGGTCGCGGTGAGGCAGCATTATTACCATTACGGGTATATGAACGCCTCCATAGATATCGACAAGAACCTCAACGCCGCCACAGGCGACATAGACGTCACTTATATCATAGACGCCAAAGAGCTCGTCTACGTGGGCAAGGTGGAGGTGCGGGGCAACACCAAGACCAAAGATATCGTGGTCAGGAGAGAACTGAGGCTCTATCCCGGAGATAAGTTCGACGGTGAAAAGATACGCCGTTCGAAGGAGCGGCTCTATAACCTGGGCATATTCGAGGATATAGGGTTCGACGCGGAGCCGACGAGCAACCCGGAGACGCAGGATCTCGTGGTGAGCGTAAAGGAAGGGAAGACCGGGGAGTTCTCGTTCGGAGGCGGTTACAGTTCCGTCGACCAGCTGCTCGGTTTTGTGGAGGTCTCACAGAGAAATTTCGATATATTGAACTTTCCCACATTCACCGGCGCGGGGCAGAGCATGACGGTGAAGGCGGAGATCGGTATGACGAGGGCCAATTATGACGTGAGCTGGACCGAACCGTGGATCCTGGGATACCCCGTCTCTCTGGGGCTCGATTTCTACCAGACGTCCCACAGGAAAGAGCTGGATATAGGATGGCCGTACGATGAGCAGCGGACCGGCGGAGACGTGCGCCTCGGTAAAGAGTTCACGGAGTATCTGCGCGGCGACGCGATGTACAAACTGGAGCAGATCCACATAGGGGACGTGGTCGAGAACGCGTCCCAGGACCTGAAGGACGAATCGGGCACCAATATGCTTTCGAGCATGCTTTTCCAGCTGACGTTAGATACGAGGGACAACATATATAACCCCGGCCGCGGGTACGTGATCAACGGCTCGATCGAAGATGCCGGCGGTATATTTTTCGGCGACAAGGACTATGTCAAAGGCACCGCCACAGCCGCTTATTACCACACCTTCTTCGATAAGTTCGTCCTGGAGCTCAAAGGCAGGGCCGGGCTCGAGAACGCTTACGGCGACTCCGACGAGGTACCGATATATGAACGGTTCTTCGGCGGCGGCGCAAATACAATACGCGGCTACAAGGAGAGAAAGGTGGGCCCGAGGGACCCCGGTTCGAACGATCCTATAGGAGGCGAGGCCATCGTCGTGGGGAACGCGGAAGTGACATTCCCCATTTACGAAAATGTACTGAAGGGTGCCATATTCTATGACGTGGGAAATGTGTGGCGCCGGGCGGAAGATTTTATTGTCGGCGGCGGATATAAGCACGGTATCGGCATAGGGGTGAGGGTCAAGACACCGATAGGCCCCGTGAGCCTCGATTACGGCTATCCGCTTGTGAAGAATTTTGAAGATGAGAAGACCGGCGAGTTCTATTTCAAGATGAGCCGGGGATTTTAATAGGAAAAAAGGAGGAAGGTCATGAGCAAGAGGATAGTTTTGTTAACGGTCGCTCTCTTCGCTATAGCGGCATTCACATCGGGCCTGGCCCGGGTCGCGTGCGCTGCGGAGCTAAAGATAGCGTATGTGGACATGGGGAAGGTCTTCTCCGACTATAACAAGACGAAAGACGCCGAAAAGGTCATGGAGGAGAAGACGAAGGTCAAGGAAGGCGAGAGGAAGACGCTTGTGGATGAATTGAGGAAGCTGAAGGACGAGCAGGCGCTCCTTTCCGAGAAGGCCAAGGCGGAGAAGCAGACGATCATAGACGAGAAGGTGAAGAACCTGCAGGAATTTGACAGGAAGGCGCGGGATGAGCTCATCAAAGAGAGAAACGATAAGCTCGGCACCCTTGTAAAAGACATGGAGAAGGTCATAGAGGATTACGCGAAAGAGTCCGGTTATGACTTCATCGTGGATTCCCGCATCCTTCTTTACGGGAAAGAGCAGTACGAGGTCACCGCCGAGATCCTGAAACGCTTAAATAAATAGGACCGGGGTGATCGGAGAAGTGGCAAAGCAGAGGACCATAAAAGACCCCGTCGAGATAGAGGGCGTGGGTCTTCAGACCGGCGCTAAAGTAAAACTGTCCCTGAAGGGCTCTCCCGCGGGAAGCGGAATAAACTTTATAAGGGTCGATCTCCCGAATAAACCACTCCTTAATATCCAATCGTTCAATTTCGATGAGTCGGTCTCCAGGGAGCGCAGGACCGTCCTCGGCATAGGGCCTCTTGAGATCCAGACGACGGAACATTTTCTTGCGGCGCTGGCCGGGCTCGGCATAGACAATATAATAGCAGAAGCGGATAACGCAGAGCTCCCCGGGCTTGACGGAAGCGCCGCCGGTTTCCTGGCCGCGCTTAAAAAAGCGAAAGTGATCGAACAGGAGAGCTCCAAAAGAGAGATCGCGTTAGACTCTCCCGTATGGTGCGCGGATAAAGACGCATTCCTGGCCGTCTTTCCCGGCGATGGGTTCAGGGTGTCGTATACGATGTCATATCCTCACCCCGCTCTCGGCACACAGTTCCTGAGTTTAACGGTGGATGAGGCCGCGTTCGAGGGCCAGATCGCCCCGGCGAGGACATTCTGCCTGGAAGAGGAAGCGCTCGAGCTCCTGAAGAGGGGGTTGGGCAAAGGGGCCGATTATGACAATACGCTCGTGATGGGGAAGGGCGGCCCCATAAAGAATGCATTAAGGTTCCCCGATGAGCCGGTGAGACATAAGATACTGGACCTCATCGGCGACTTATGTCTGGCGGGCGCGCCGCTTAAAGGCCACGTCGTCGCTATAAAATCCGGGCACCGGTTGAATATGGAGATGGTGAAAAAATTAAAAAAGATAGTTAAGGGTTAGGGGTTGGGAGTTAGAGGTTAAGCGAAGGAGAATGACATGGGAAAATCGGAACTCGATATAAAAGGCAAGCCGATCGATATCAATATGATACAAAAGATACTGCCTCACAGGTATCCGTTCCTTCTTGTCGACAGGGTGCTCGAGGTGAGCGCGGAGAGGGCAGTAGGCATAAAGAACGTGACCATAAATGAACCTTTCTTCCAGGGCCACTTCCCGGGCCATCCCATCATGCCGGGTGTCCTCATTTTGGAGGCGATGGCGCAGGTCGGCGGCGTAGCGGCCCTCAATATGAAAGATAATATCGGTAAACTCGCGTACTTCCTGACCATAGACAACGCCAAATTCAGGAAGCCGGTCGTGCCCGGGGACCAGCTGGTCATAGAGGTCAATATAATGAAGGCCAAGTTGAGCATCATGCAGGTCCGCGCCGTCGCGAAGGTGGAAGGCGCAGTGGTCACGGAGGCCGAATTCAAGTTCGCTTTTATCACTCCAAACGAAACCGCATAACCATATGTCCCGCATAGGCCTAGTCGCCGGAGAGGGAAAACTTCCGGTCGTATTTTCAAAGATAGCCCGCGCCAGGGGCGACACCGTCATAGGGTTCGGCATAAAAGGGATCACATCCGACGAGCTTGAGCGCCACGTGGAGAAGATGCACTGGGTCAGGTGGGGCGATCTCAAGAAGGCCATATTCCTGCTCGTCACGGAGCGCATCAAGGATATCGTCATGCTCGGGAAGATAAAGAAAGAGATACTCTTCAAGGAAGAGGAAAAATTGGACGACGATGCTAAGAAGGTCGTGGGCGTCGTCCGGGATAAGAAGGATTACGCCATCCTGAACGGGGTGACCAAAGCCCTTGCCGTCGCAGGCATACAGGTGATAAGTCCGGCCGCATATCTCAAAGACCTTATACCCGTCAAGGGTGTTTTGACAAGGAGAGGACCCACCGCCGCCGAAGAGAAGGATATCGAATACGGGAAAGAGGTGGCCCTCACCCTGTCACGGTTCGATATAGGCCAGACGACGGTGATCAAGGAGAAGACGGTGATAACGGTTGAGGCGGCGGAAGGCACGGACGAGACGATAAAAAGGGCAGGCGCGCTCACCGGAGGCGGTTTCACCGTAGTTAAGATGGCCCGTCCCGATCAGGATATGCGGCTTGACGTCCCCCTGGTCGGGGTAGAGACGATAAAGGCGGTGGCGGACGCAAAAGGCAGCGTCGTCGCCCTGGAAGCAGGTAAGACCCTCCTCTTAGACAGAGAAGATGCGGTAAAACTCGCCGACGATAAAGGGATCTCCATCGTCATAGTCTGATGATCTTACAATATCGGAAGGTACTTCTTCACCTCGTGGCTCGTGACGTGGATCCTGTACTCTTCCCACTCTCTCTTCTTATTGATCAGGAACCTGGTGAAGATATGCTCTCCGAGCGCCTCTTTCAAAAGGGCGCTCTTCTCCGTTTCGGCTATTGCCTGTGACAGGTTACCCGGCAACGCGATCAGCCCGCGTTCCTGCCGTTCCGACATCTCCATCTTATAGATATTGGGTTCAACAGGGTCCGGTATCTTATACTTCTTCTCTATCCCCTCAAGGCCCGCCGTAAGGATGGCCGCAAAGGCGAGATATGGGTTGCATGCCGGATCGGGGCAGCGCAATTCGGCCCTCGTAGCCTTCTCGTTACCCGGCCTGTAGAGAGGGACCCTGATCAGCGCCGTCCTGTTCCTCTGCGCCCACGATACATAGACCGGCGCCTCGTAACCGGCCACCAGACGCTTATAGGAGTTGACCCATTGCGCTGTGAGCGCGCTTAACTCCCGGGCGTGTCTTAACTGCCCGGCGATGAACTGTTTCGCCGTCAGGGAGAGATGGTATTTATCGTCCTTGTCGTAGAATGCGTTCTTGTCCCCTTTAAAGAGGGATTGATGTGTATGCATGCCGCTCCCGTTGACGCCGTATATCGGTTTCGGCATGAAAGTGGCATAGACATTATGGGCCTTGGCGACCTCTTTTATGCAGTAGCGCGCGGTGATTATATTGTCGGCCATTATCAGCGCCTCGCTGTATTTAAGGTCTATCTCGTGCTGGGACGGGGCCACTTCATGATGGCTTGCCTCCATCGGTATACCCATATCCTCGAGTATATTCACCGTCTTATTGCGTATGACGTCGGCGAAGTCATTCGGTATCAGCTCAAAATACGTCCCTTCATCGAGGACCTCGGGGGACTTATCGGATTTGAAGTAGAAATACTCGAGCTCAGGCCCTATGTAATAAGTGTAGCCCAGCTTCCCGGCGCGTTCCAGGGCCCTCTTCAATACGTATCTTGAGTCGCCGGCATAAGGCGTCCTGTCAGGGTTGAGGATATCGCAGAATAACCGCGCAACCGTTCCCGACGACTCTTCCCACGGCAATATCTGGAACGTGGCGGCATCGGGCATCGCGATGATGTCCGACTCCTGCGCCTCGGCGAAACCCGTCACCGAAGAACCGTCGAACCCCTTGCCATGATAAAGCGCCTCCTCGAGGTCGCGCTGGGTGATAGATACGCACTTGAGTATGCCCAGGATGTCGACGAACCATAGCTGTATCGTGCGTATGTTGCGTTCCTTTACGGCCCTGAGTATGCGCTCCTTCGCGTCTTTAGCGGAACGCATGTTCCTTATATCGGTATCTTTCCCTGTATGGGTCTTTTTAAGGTGCTTCAATTCGTCCTCCTCTATGATGTACTGCCTGCCGACACGGGACGCCCTGATCGACCCCTTCTGTATCTTCTCGACCACCGCCTGGCGCGATATCCCGAGCAGCTTTGCGGCCTCCGTAGGGCTCTTGTACCCTTTCTTCATATGTTCCTCCTTGATTTATGCTACTTGACACTTGTCAAGTATACTACATCACTTGACAACTGTCAAGTGAAAAAGAGCGGATATTATTTGGCATTAACGGAGGAGCGGAAAGATCGCGCGGGCGGCGCGCTCGGAGGCGCCCGGGGTACCGAGAGATGCGGCGACGGACCTGAGGGAGGATACGATCCCCGCCCTTCTTTTGTCATCGGCCAGTATGGATACGGCCCTCTCCGCTATCTTTTCCGGCGTCACATCGAACTGGAGAAGCTCCGGGACTATCTCCCTGCCGGCTATGATATTGGCAAGCCCCAGGAAAGGCGTCCTCAACACTATCTGGCTTGCCACATATGTCAGGAAGTTCACTTTATAGACGAGCAGGAACGGCTTTCCCAGAAGCGCGGTCTCCAGCGTCGCGGTCCCGGAGGCGACTATCGCGAAGTCCGCGGCGGCGACTATGTTATACGTGTCGCCTTCCGCCAGCGCTATATCGACGCCGGACCCTTTCATTATATTTTTGTAAAGGGCGGCGGGCAGGTCTTTGAACTTTGCGATGACGAATTGCACGTTCTTCACCCTGTTCTTTATGAGGGCAGCCGCCGAAAGCATGGGCGTCAGGAGCGCCGTCACTTCGAGCGTCCTGGAACCGGGCAGCAGGGCGACGGTCATCTTATCCTGTGAAAGGCCGTATCTTTTCAGCGTTTCTGACCTGGGGAGCGTGGCCTTCACCGTCTCCATGAGCGGATGGCCCACCCACTCGGCTTCTATGCCGTGCCTCCTGTACAGCTCCTCCTCGAATTTAAAGAAGACGACGACCTTCCTGACGCACTCTTTTATTATCTTTATCCTGCCCGCGCCCCATGCCCATACCTGGGGGCTTATGTAGTAGACGACAGGGATGCCCCTTTTTTTGAGATAACGGGCAAGGCGCAGGTTGAAACCGGGATAGTCGACGAGTATGGCAAGGTCCGGCCTTTCGCGGCCTATCCTGCCGATGACCGCCGATCGGGCGGCCTTCACCGCAGAGAGGTTCTTTATCACCTCGACGAGACCTATGAGGGCAAGTTTCGATATGTCATATACGACATCGACGCCGGCCTCCCTGGAGAGATTACCCCCGAGCCCGAAGAACCGTAAAGACGGGTCGAGCGACTTCAGGTCTTTTACCAGGTTGGAGGCGTGGAGATCCCCCGAGGGTTCTCCGGCGACTATCAGGATCTTTTTAGGGGATGCCATCGTCACTTGGCAGGTTTTATCTTTTCTATTATTGCGAGCGCGACCTGGAGGGCGCGCCTTCCTTCAACGCCGGATACGACGGGGCGTTTGCCTGTCCTGACGCATTCCACGAATGATTTGAGCTCTTTCTTGAGCGGCTCTTTCTTCTTTATCCGTATCTTCTCTTTGATTATCTTATCTTCGGTCTTCCTGAATATCGCCGCTTCCTGGCTCACGTAATCGAGGGAGATGTAAGAGTCCTCCTGGAATATCCTTATCTTGCGCACGACGTCCTTGGTGACGCGGCTGGCCGTGATATCCGCCACTGTGCCGTCTTCGAACGTGAGGCGGACATTCGTCACGTCCTCATAATCCGATATGGTGCTCAATCCCACCGCCTCTATGTTGGCGACCTCTTTCTTCACCAGCCCCAGGACTATGTCTATGTCGTGGATCATCAGGTCGAGGACCACGCCCACGTCTTTCACCCTCTTATGAAAAGGGCCCAGCCGCTGGCACTCTATGAATTTCGGTTTTTCGAGGTATGGCTCTATGGCAAGGACGGCCGAATTGAACCTCTCTACGTGGCCAACCTGGAGTATGAGCTTACGGTCTCTGGCTATTTCTATGAGCTCATCCGCTTCGGAGAGCGTCTTGGTTATCGGCTTCTCTATCAGTACGTGGATATCGTGCAGCAGGAAATCTTTGGCTATATTGTAGTGGAGGCTTGTGGGTACGGCTATGCTCGCCGCGTCTATCTTTCCGAAAAGCTCCTCGTAATCGCTATAACTCGCCGTGTGGTACTTTTTCCCCACCTCCAGCGCCTTTTCGATGTTACAGTCGCATACCCCTACAAGCTTTACGTCTTTGAGCCGGGAATAGACCTTGGTATGTATGGAACCGAGGTGGCCCACCCCTATGACCCCTATGTGCGTCTTCTCCATAGATGCTTCCTATTGGTATATATTAGGTTAAGATTATAGCATTTGATGCAACGGGTTACAAGAGATTTCTCAAAAGGGCCGTTTTGCCGGTACAAATTTACCTCGACAAAGAGGTGCCGCTGTGTTAACATATGCATCTATATCCTCAGGACAGAAAGATGAAACAGTACATAAGATTGCTGAAATTTGTGTTGCCGCACGCCTGGGTGCTTGCGCTGGCCGGGGTATGCATGGTGGCCTCATCCGCGTTCAGCGGGGTCTCCCTGAGCATGATCATCCCCCTGGTCGACAATATCATCACAGGGAAGAAGATACTGATACCTCCGGGTGTCACCCTGCCGCCGGTGGTGCAGGACCTGGTCAACGCGGCAAACACGATGTCCCCGATGGTCCTCCTGAACCGCATGACGCTCATAGTCATGATCCTGTGGTTCCTGAAGAACCTCTTCGAGTTCCTCCAGACGTACTTCATGAACGACGTCTCCCAGCGCGTCATAAAGGACGTCAAAAATATCATCTATAAGAAGGTCCTCACCCTGGGCATGGACTTCTATTATAAGAACCCGACCGGGAAATTGATGTCGCGCATCACTTACGACGCCGCGATAATACGCGATTCGATCTCGACGGGCGTCACCGACCTCCTATACCAGCCGATACAGCTCCTGATATACCTGGGGCTTCTCTTCACGATAAAGATATACTTTTCGATATCCTGGGTCCTCATCTTCGTGAGCATATCCCTCTTCCTCCTTGTCATATACCCGGTCGTCAAGATAGGGAAGCGGCTCAAGAGCATATCCCGGCAATCGCAGGAACAGATGGCCGACATAACAACGACGCTCCACGAGACGATCTCGGGTATACGCGTCGTGAAGGCGTTCTCTATGGAGGGGTATGAGGCGGAGAAGTTCGAAAGGCAGAACGAGCAGTTTTACCGGCTTTGCATGAAATCGGTGAAACGGATGACGGTGGTGAGCCCCATAACCGAATTCGTAGGTATGTTATGTATAGCGGTGATCCTCTGGATAGCGGGCAAAGAGATCCTGTCGGGATCGCTCTCCGCCGGCGCTTTTATAACGTTCCTGGCGAGCCTGCTCTCCATCATGAGGCCGATAAAACGGCTTACGAACGTCTACAGCATAAACCAGCAGGCGATGGCCGCAGCCGCAAGGATATTCGAAGTGCTCGATACGGTCCCGTCGGTATCCGAGAAGCCGGGGAGTGTCGGGATCCGCAGGATAAGGGATAGTGTGATCTTAAAAGACGTATATTTCAGGTATGAGGATAAGGATATCCTTAAAGGCATCAACCTGGAGGTCAAGGTAGGCGACATCGCCGCCTTCGTAGGGCCGAGCGGCGTAGGGAAGACGACCCTGGTCAACCTGATACCGCGTTTTTACGATGTCTCTAAAGGGGCCGTGCTGATCGACGGCATCGATGTCAGGGACGCCTCTTTCGGGTCACTGAGAGGCCAGATAGGCATAGTGACGCAGGAGACGATACTCTTTAATGATACGGTGGCGGCCAATATCGCCTACGGTTCCAAGAACCGGAAGATAGGCGACATAATGAAGGCCGCCCAGATAGCGAACGCGCATTCGTTCATAATGGCCATGCCCAAAGGTTATGACACGATGATCGGCGAACGCGGTTTCCGCCTTTCCGGAGGCGAGAAGCAGCGCATAGCGATAGCCAGGGCCGTATTCAAAGACCCGCCCATCCTGATACTTGACGAGGCGACCTCCCAGCTCGATACCCAGTCCGAGATCCTTGTCCAGGAGGCGATAGACAGGATGATGAAGGGCAGGACCGTCTTTGTCATCGCGCACCGTCTCAGCACGATAAAACACGCCACGTTGATATATGTCATGGACGGCGGGCGCATAGTGGAGGCCGGTTCCCACGATTCCCTGATAGGGAAAGACGGCCTGTATAAGCGGCTTTACAATATGCAGTTCAGGGACAGCGTATTGAGTTAGAAGGAAAAATGTATTGCTATTTTGGACCTTATTGATATAATATTAGGCCCTATATCGGGAATGCAAAAATCGCAGAAAGAGAAAGGAAGAAAGGTTTAAAACTATGGTAGATTCTACATTGACCAAGACATTATTGGAGGCAGGGGTACATTTCGGTCATGAGACCAAACGCTGGAACCCGAAGATGAAGAAGTTCATATTCGGGGAGAAGAACGGTATCTACATCATAGATCTGGAGAAGACGAAAGATGCCGTGGCAAAGGCGTGCGCTTTCCTTAAGAGCGTCTCATCGTCCGGGGGTAACGTCCTGTTCGTGGGCACCAAGAAGCAGGCCCAGGACATCATAAAGGACGAGGCCCTCAGGTGCGATATGTTCTACATCAACCAGCGCTGGCTCGGCGGCACGCTCACCAATTTCCAGACGATAAAGAAGAGCTTAAAGCGCCTGAGCGAACTCGAGAAGATGAAAGAGGACGGCAGGATGGCGAAACTCTCGAAGAAAGAGGCGTCCCAGCTCAACAAAGAGGGGGTCAAGCTCATAAAGAACCTGGAGGGGATACGCTCGATGGATAAACTGCCCAGGGCGGTCTTCATCGTGGACTCCAAAAAGGAAGAGATCGCCGTCAAAGAGGCGAAGAAACTGAATATACCGGTCGTAGCGCTTGTCGATACGAACTGCGATCCGGATGTCATCAATTACGTCATCCCGGGGAACGACGATGCCATCAGGTCGATAAAGCTCGTCACGAGCATAATGGCCGACAGCGTGATCGAGGGTAAGGAGGCGTTCGTAAAGGGCGAAGAGGACGCGAAGGCGGAGGCGGAAAGAGAAGCCGCCGAAGAGGAAGGCGAACCGATCAAAGTGCTGGATACCAAGATCGAAGAGCTGGTCGAAGGCGATCTGAAGCTGAAGGAGGATGAGGCCGCGCCGAAAGACGTCCCCATCAAGAAAAAGAAAAAAGTGAAATAGAAAGGCGAGTAACATGTTAGACGCGATAAAGAAACTGAGAGAGAAGACGAACGCCGGCATTGTGGATTGCAAGAAGGCGCTGCGCGAGTCGAACGGCGATATAGATAAGGCGATAGAGGTATTGAGGAAGCAGGGCGTGACGCTGGCATCGAAGAAGGCGGGGCGCCAGGCAAAGGAAGGGCGCTCGGAGAGCTATATACACCTCGGCGGGAAGATCGGCGTGCTGGTAGAGGTGAACTGCGAATCGGATTTCGTCGCCAGGAACGATGATTTCAAGACGTTCGTGAAGGATGTCGCCATGCAGGTCGCGGCATCGAATCCTATTTACGTGAGGAAAGAGGACGTGCCTGCCGAGGCCATAAAGAAAGAGACCGACATAATAAAGGCGCAGGTTGTCGGGAAGCCCGAGAACGCGATACAGAAGATAGTCGAAGGGAAGCTCACCAAGTTCTATGAGGAGGTCTGCCTCCTGGAGCAGCCTTTCATAAAAGACCAGAACCTGAAGGTAAAAGATATCCTCACGTCCATGATAGCCAAGATCGGCGAGAATATAATAATCCGCCGGTTCGTAAGATACCAGGTGGGGGAAGAGGTGTAGCGGCGGGGTTTAGGGAAGGAATATACTATCAGGGTATAGGGTATAGGGTATAGGGTATAGGGGATAGGGAAGATGAAGAAGGCGGCTTTTAAAAGAGTCGTTTTGAAGTTGAGCGGAGAGGCGCTCCAGGGCCGTCTCGGGTCAGGCATCGATTATGACGTCATCGCCTCAATAGCGCGGCAGATAAAAGAGGTGAAGTCGCTCGGTATCGAGATCACCATAGTCATCGGCGGCGGTAATATATTCCGCGGCATAGCGGGCTCCTCCAGGGGCATCGACAGGGTAAGCGCCGACTATATGGGCATGCTGGCGACGGTGATAAACGGCCTCGCCCTGCAGGGCGCGCTGGAGAGCGCGGGCGTCTTCACGAGGGTGCAGACCGCCATAGCGATGGAAGAGCTGGCAGAGCCCTATATAAGGCGCCGGGCGATAAGGCATCTTGAGAAGGGCCGCGTCGTGATCTTCGTCGGCGGCACGGGCAACCCTTACTTTACTACCGACACCACCGCGGCGCTCCGGGCCATCGAGATCGGGGCCGACGTCATCCTGAAGGCCACGAAAGTGGACGGTGTCTACTCGTCCGATCCGGTCAAGAACAAGAAGGCCCGCAAGTACGACACCCTGCGATACATCGATGTCCTTAAGAAGGGGCTCAAGGTCATGGACGCTACCGCGACGAGCCTCTGTATGGACAATAAATTGCCGATAATCGTATTTAACCTCCAAAAAGAGGGGAATATAAAGAGGGTCATGACGGGCGAAAAGATAGGAACGATAATAAAGGGGTGAGGCGCTTATGACTATAAAAGAGATCGTCCACGATACCGAGATGAAGATGAAGAAGACCATAGAGGCGACACAGCGGGAGTTCTCCACCATAAGGACGGGGAGGGCCTCGAGCTCTCTCGTCGAGGGGATAAAGGTCGACTACTACGGCGCGCCGACGCCGCTGAAACAGCTGGCCGCGATATCGGTCCCCGACGCCAAATTCATCGCGATACAGCCATGGGACAAATCGTCGCTCGCCGATATTGAGAAGGCGATAATGAAGTCGGATATAGGGATAACGCCTACCAACGACGGGAAGTCGATACGCCTATCGATACCCCCGCTCACCGACGAGCGCCGCGCAGAGCTGGACAAGATACTGAAGAAGATAGCCGAAGACGGACGCGTATCCTTAAGGACGGCCCGGCACGTGGCCATAGAACACGCGAGGAAGCTCGAGAAGGACAAGGTCGCTACGGAAGACGAGAGGTTCAAGGCGCAGGACGACATCCAGAAGCTGACCGACAAGCACATCAAAGAGATAGATAATCTTCTCGAAGCGAAAGAGAAAGAGATCGCTGGGTAGCTACTTTAGGGTTGTCCAGCATCCGGCGAGTACGTTGATAGTTTTGCTCCGCGAGGAGGTTCTGAGAGCACTCTTTTAAATTTCATAAATCAGAGATTTATCGAAATTTATTTATTCGCTCTCAGAACGCAAATTTTCGGAGAAAATTTGCGGGCCGCTAGCTCATCTGGTAGAGCACCACACTTTTAATGTGGGTGTGGCAGGTTCGAGTCCTGCGCGGCTCACCATTAGAAAAAGCCCTTCAGATAAACTGGAGGGCTTTTTCTATGTAGGCTTCTGTGGCGAAAATATCCGAAGGAATTCGGCCGCCGTTTAAAAATCGACGCTCGTCAGCCGATAGGTTCGCTCCGAAAGGGCTCTTTTGAGGTTTAAATTTTCAGAGAAAATTCAAACCTCATTTTTTCCCTTTCGGAGTGACAAATCGCAGAGCGATTTGTCTAAGTCCTGCGCGGCTCACCGGCGAAAATATCCGAAGGAATTCGGCCGCCGCTTAAAAATCGACGCCCTTCAGCCGATAATGACACATCTTTGGCGCAGGGGCTACTTAGAAAAGACCACCTTCCCGTAAAACCAAAAAAAGTTAGCTCACTTTCTGTTGCTTTAACTCAACCTATATGATAAGCTTATAGTACAAATTATGAGATATGTGCATAGATATAAGCTTAAAGAGCTGATAAGAAATGGATCTGTTTGGGCAAGCCGGGCGAGTTCAGCCTGGCTTTTTAATTTAAAATTTAGAAAAGTACTCGTCACCGCCATATCTCTGGGCATTTCGGCCTCTTTTTATACGGAATCGGCCTGTTATGGCCTTGCCACACTCCCCGCTTCGCAAAATCCTGTCATCAAGCGGGAGATCCTTGCCGCGCTGCATAGGACCAAGATCAGGTACGCCGAATCCGAAGACGCGATAAGGCTGCTCAGGGCTAACAATGCGTCATGCCTTCTCCTCTCATCAGGCAATTACCTCGTGACGAAAGAGGTCGCTCGGGATGACACAGCATTATTGAGAGCCATTATCCATGAGGATATAGAGGCGATCATGCAGATAACGGCCAAAGACGATAAGTATCGATATCGAGGTATAAAAGAACTTATCCTTAAGCACTTCCCGCCCGGTAAAAATAACGATCTGCCCATGGAGTCGTATGTAAACCATACCGTTGCAAGTGCCTTCGAATGGCTTGTTCTCACAGAAGACGGTGTAGCGCATAATGGCGATATACCTGAAAGCGAATCGGTTTTTATCGGCGCTATAGCGTCTGTCATAATTGCCAATAAACACAACTTATTCACCGATGAATTCTGGGACTCCGGGATCCGCGGCCGTAAGATAAGAGAGGCGTTGCGGAAGGGGATGAGATTTTATTTAGCGGCCTCACCCAATAACGCAGCGCTTCTGGATAGAAGGTCGTACGGAATGGAAGTGGATGACGTCATTTATGACAGTCGTATCTATACGGCACTATCCAATTGTTCCCAGGTGCCCGGTAGCGTCAGGGATATCCCTCTTTACTTTAAAGAAGAGAGCGAATTCAGCCGTTATTTTGACGTCGACACAGTTGAGACGGGAGGACAAACAGGGGAGGACTCATCCGGCCGGGAAATATATATGCAGTATCGCATCAAGTATAAATTGAGGCCGTGTTACGTGGAAAAGGTAAATTTCTCCGTCTCGCATCTCATATGCGGGATAGTTAACAACCTGAACCCGCCCCTCCTGAGGTTCCCGGTCTGGGATGGCGAATACAACCATAGTGACGTGGTCTTCGATCTCTTCAAGAAAGAGACGCCGCCGTATGAAGATATCTCCGCTGAAGCCCGGATGTGGATAGACCGTTTTAGCGCTATTACCGGCGAGCGGGAACTGGCATTTTGCATTGCGCGCGCGCCGGAGATAATACGGCATTATAAAGACAAAATATCATGGGAGGTCTTCTTATCATCCTTGGCCCCGAATTTAATGGCGGAACGCCGCAGGAACAGGATAGGGGACATAACTGCGGCGAGCGTCGATAATTTATGCGGCCGTCTGGCAGATATGGGGTATTCAGACGCTGGCTTTAAAGAGGATATCGACCGATTGCTCGGCGAAGAGTTCTTCCGGGATTTTCGCAATATGGCAGATATCATAAAATTGGAGAGGAGATCGTTGGCCCATTTTATAGAAGTCCGCGAGGTCACCGCCGAGAGCGTGATCGGTGCCACAGAGTGCGGTTGTCTGAACGAAGACATGGAGGAAGCAAGAAAGCGATATCCGCCGATAGACGAAAAACAGGGGTGCAAAATATATAATTCGGTGGGTTACAGATCCTCCGGACCGCCTTCATATGGACCGGACGAAACGGTCTATTCCTACGATATCGTTCTTAAACAGACCGTTGCGGGACCCATGCCTTCTTCAATAGCGCGGCGTTTATTGGCCGGATCGAACGGTGACGGAAAAGAGACGATGGAGCTGGTGAGAAGATTGAATGGAATGGATGACGCCTCTTTTAGAGAGGAATGCCTGCGCCTAGGGCTGTTCAATGGCGAGGGCGATGAGGCGCGATCTTTCAGGAGAAATACGGTGCGGGTAGCCTGCGATATCCTGCACACCACGATAGGGAGGCTTGTTGCCGAAGGATGCAGGATAGTGTCCATAGACGAGTCCGACAGGACCGAAGAGGACTACGAGGGCGGGTACAATCTACCACAATTTGTATTTTACAATATAAGCTATGACGAACCGGCCATAAAGACAACGGACTCCAAGACGAGAAAATGCCTCGTCCTTGACTGTGACGGTGTCTTATGGGGAGGAGTGGTGGGAGAGGACGGCGCGGACGGCATTAATTTAAGCCCGGCACATCTTGAGTTTCAGAGGCGTGTGAAGGCCCTGAAAGAGAGAGGGGTCATCCTGGCGCTAAATAGTAAAAATAACCCAGAAGATGTGTTGGGGGCTTTTGCTGCGCACCCCGAGATGCCTTTACGGCCGGACGATTTTGCAGCCATAAGGGTCAATTGGAACGATAAGGCGACAAATATTTCGGAGCTCGCCGCGGAGCTGAATATAGGATCGGACAGTATGGTCTTTCTGGATGACACTCCGCATGAGAGGGCCCTCGTCAGAAAGATGCGTCCGGAGGTCCTTGTGCCGGATATCCCGGTTTTCCCAGACGCCTATCCCTCTTTTATCAAGAGCCTTGATGTTTTCGGAAAGGATAGACCCGTTACGCCGGAAGATATGAGGAGAACGGAGATGTATGCGGCCATGCAGAGCAGGAATGCTCTGCGCAGCGCGTCGGCTTCCATGGAAGAATATTACCGCTCGTTGGACATGAAAGTGGTGATAAGGGAAGGGCAGGAGAACCTGCCGTTCGTATCCCGGATAGTTCAATTGATCGAGCGGACGAACCAGTTCAACCTTACGGGCAGGAAGCGAACCGAAGAGATGGTGCATTCCAATGTGACCACCGCCGTCCTGGCCGAAAGGGTGTATACGATGGAATTGAGCGACAGGTTCGGCAATGCCGGTATAGTCGGAGTTATGATCCTCACGCGGCCTTTCGACAAAGGGTACAGGATAGACAGGTGGTATGTAGATACTTTCTGTATGAGTTGCAGGGCCATAGGCCTTACAGCCGAAGAGACATTCATGGCCGAGGTCGCAAATAGGCTGAGGAGCGAGGGTACTAAATATCTAGAAGGTAAATATGTGTATACAGGCAAGAATGGGCTTGTAAAGGATGCGTACGGCAGGCTTGGATTCAGGGAGGTCGGGACCGACAGGGAAGGGGGTGTCCACTGGGAAGCGTCCCTGAATGATGCGGTATTGAGCCCCCCTGCGCATATCGAAATATACGATAGCGCAAACCGGATGTTCGAACCGCTGCCGGAACTCGTCTACTCCGGCGGCATCGAAAGCGTCGCTTCCTATCTTTTTACATTGGCCAGGAATAACGGACTGGACGATACGCGGCTAAGGGAATCCTTTGCGCGCGCCCGGCAAGCTATAAAGGAACCCGATACACTGAGAAATCTTTTGTGGTTGGAGATAAACTTGCTCGGATTTCATACGAAGGTCATCAACATCCCGGGCGAGTATAAGACGGCTCATGCGACCTGCGGTAATATCAGGAAAGTAACGGATCGTCTTGTAGCAAGCGGCTATAATATACTGCATGTTGAGGAGACCGGACGGGAGAGGACCGGCAGCGACCTGGGCGAAGTGGATATCAGCTATAAAGTCTATTATTGCCTGCCGGGCAAGGCGGCTATCGTACGCGAGGCCGTACCCGTATATGATTTTATCAACGACGAAAAGTGGATCGACCGTTTCCGCGATCTATTGGATCAAAACCGGTATCAGTTGGGGAGATCGTACTACTCTCTGGTCACCATCATACTGCCGTCTTTTCAAACGGGACATGCAAACGATACGGATGAAGAATGGTCCCGGTATATAAGAGAGCATCTTTTCAGGACACCGCCGGATATGTTAGGCAGGACCGGAGCGGCCGCACCGGATGATCTGAATACAAAAAACGCCGCCGAAGAGATATCCTGGGTAACATTCCTCTTATCAGACCTTATCTATGCGCAGCTCAATGAGGACCGGATCTACGAAATAAGATATGATACCTCGCGGCTTACGCCTTCACAGGCGGACACGATAGAGACCTATATAGAATTGCTGAAACGCAGGGCTTCCAGGCCCGATAATATAAGATCAAGGCCTTTTTCGAGCGCGCAAGGCTCAGAAGAGTCGCTTATCGCGGTATACTGTTCGGGTGAAGATTTTAAAGGAGAAGGGCATGTAGACGTATCTATACCGGAAGGTGGGATAGACAAATATCTTTTAAAAATCACCGACATGATAAATATCGCCCTCGCATCAGCCAGCATACCGGACGACCTTTCGAGGGAAGATGTCGATATATACAGGCCTATATTAAGCTATATCAGCGACAGGCATAAGGCGATACTTGAGGAAGCGCTCGCTATCCCGGAAGATCCCGGAGATATACTGAAAGCGATAAGAAGGATAGTCCTTAAGCTGCCTGTCTCTATGCGCGCGGATCCGGACAGGATCGAAGAGTACAACAGGCTCACCAGAGAGGCCCTTACAGCGGCATAATCCCGGTAAATTCACCCGTCACTTGATTACAGACCTGTAAAGAAGTATAATATCGCAGATGTCAAAGACCGTCTCCGCAAAAGAGAAGTACATGATGAGGGCTGCAAGTATCAGCCTCTGGTTCAATGTCGCGCTCTTCATCTTTAAGCTCGCGGCGCTCATCGTAGTCCGTTCACTGGCCATCGCAACGGATTTCTCGATAACGGTGGTAGGGCTTACGGTCTCCATAATCCTTTATAATTCGCTGAAGTTATCGGTGAGGCCCGCCGACCTCCTGCATAATTACGGCTACGGGAAGGTCGAACACGTATGCGAGGCCATGGAGGGAATAGTCCTCATCGGGATAGCCGCCATCATGTCCTTCCAGGCGTTCGCGACGTTCTTCCATCCGAGCCACGTCACCTTTCCATGGATAGGATTTGCCTCAAGCTCGCTCAGCCTGACGCTGAATTTTGTAGGGGCCTTTTTCATATTCAAGCTGGCACGCAAGAGTTCATCTCCGGCAGTCAGGGCGGAAGGGGTCCACTATATGCTGGAGGGGTTCATATCGACGGCGATCGCGTGCGCTTTTATAGTCACCATACTGTTGACGACGGGCCCATATGCGCATATAGGGCCGTACATCGACCCTGCCGTTACCATACTCGTAGGCATCGCGATCTCGTTGCCCTCACTCAAGCTTACGAGGCAGGCCTTCGTGAATTTACTGGATGTCTCTATCGAGGAGCCGGGCAAGATGGAGGCCGTGGTGCGCCTCGCCCGGCACGCGGACCTATACTGCAATTTCAAAGACCTGAAGACGCGCACCGCGGGCCATAAGAAGTTCATAGAGGTGAAGATAATCCTGCCAAAGGACATGCCGTTTTCCATGGCCCACGATATCGTATCGAAGATCGAGAGCGATATCGCCTCCGGGGTCCCCGACAGCGAAGTTACGGTTACCATGGTGCCCTGCTCGAAAAACTGCGGGTTATTGCAGGACCACAAACCCTGCCCTTATATCGAAGGCGTCGTTTAAGGCCGGACTTGTCGAAAGGAAGATTTGACGCCCGGAAGAATATATGCTAAATTTATAGTATAATGAGAAATAAAAGGAGCCATCATATTTAAAAATAGAGTATTGATAATAGGGTACGGATCAGTCGCAAGGTGTGTTTTCCCCATCCTCCTCAAGCATATCTCCATCCCGTATAAGAATATCACGATAATAGATTTTGTCGACAAGAGAAGAGAGCTTTTACCCTGGATAAGGCGCGGCGTAAAGTATTTCCAGGAGAAGGTCACCCCGTTCAGTATAACCCGGATACTTTCAAAACATGTCTCTCCCGGCGGCATGATAATAGACCTGTCGTGGAATATCGACTGCGTCGAGATGCTCAACTGGTGCCAGGAGAACAAGGTCCTTTATATAAATACCTCGGTAGAGGAGTGGGACCCGTATGCCAATATCCACCAGAAGACGCCCTTTCAGAAGTCGCTCTATTACCGCCAGAAGGAGATACGTAAGATAGCGTCCCGATGGAAGAGGCCGGTGACTACGGCCGTGCTGGACCACGGCGCCAATCCGGGTCTCATATCCCATTTCACAAAGAAAGGTATAGCAGATATAGCGCAGCGGTCATTGCGCAATAATCATCTCCACAAGAGGATCAGGAGAAAGATAGCGCAGTGCCTTAAGGCAAAGATGTTCGGTTGCCTGGCGAGGGAGCTGAACATCAAGACCATACATATAAGCGAGCACGATACTCAGACCACTAACGTGCCGAAAAGGAATAATGAATTCGTAGGGACATGGAGCATCGAAGGCCTGAGGGAAGAGGGTGTATCGCCGGCGGAGATGGGATGGGGGAGCCACGAAAAAGATATCCCGTTATTTTCGACCTTCCCCCCCGAGCGGAGCAAAAACAAGATCTTCCTGTCCCAGATGGGGATGAATACATGGGTCCGTTCGTGGGTCCCCTCCGAAGAGATAGTGGGCATGGTGATACGGCACGCCGAAGCGATAAGCATATCAGACCAGCTCACCGTGAAGGAGAAGGGCAAGGTCGTCTATTGTCCCACGGTCCATTATGCTTACCTGCCGTGCAATGAGACGATAGTCTCCCTCCATGAGCTGAGATGCAGGAATTACGATATCCAGAAGGGCCTGAGGATCATGAACGACGAGATCGTCGACGGAAGCGACATACTCGGCGCCCTGATCATGGGCCACAGGTATAATTCATGGTGGACCGGGAGCGTGCTCAGCATCGAGGAGTCCCGGCGGCTTGTGCCTCATCAGAATGCGACTACGGTCCAGGTCGCTATCGGGGTGGTGTCGGCGGTCATGTGGATGCTGGAGAACCCTCAAAAAGGGCTCTGTATGCCGGATGACCTCCCGTACGAGCACATCCTCAATATAGCGCGCCCGTACCTCGGGCAATTCGTGTCGATGCCGTCCGACTGGACCCCGCTTAAAAATTACCAGGTATTCTTTAAAGAAAACCCCAAGATGTATCTGGACAGGAAGAATGTCTGGGCCTTTAAGAATTTCTTATTCCGCGATTAGGGCCGGAGATCGTGTATCGGCCCTGCCCGTCAGGGCAAAGAGAGACCCCAGGTCTTTTCACTTGGGGTTTGTCATTTTTGGCGGTATAATCTGAAGCTGGGGGGTAATTATCATGACTAAAAAGAAGAAGATACTGGTAGTGGATGACGAGGTCGATTTCGTCGACATGATAAAGATGCGGCTCGAGGCCAACGGATACGAGGTCGCTACAGCCAATAACGGTAAGGATGCCATAAGCATGGTTAAGAAGGACAGGCCCGACGCGGTACTCCTGGACATCATGATGCCGGAGATGGACGGCCTGAGCGTTCTAAAAGAGATACGGTCGGAAGACACGGGCCTGCCGGTCTTTATCATAACCGCGTTCTCAAACGAGACGCGTTTCAAGGCGGCCGGTAAATTGAACGCCTCCGGCTTCATAGTCAAGACGCGGGACCTGGCCGAAGAGATCAGGAACATGACCAGTGTCATAGAGATAGCCGATAAGGTCAAAGGTAAAAGTGGCTAGATCTTTTTTTGCGGCTGGATTTATATTATTAACGGTCTCTTTGATAATGCTTCCGATATGCGCCTACCCGGCCGAGCGGGCGGAAACGGAACGGCTTATAAGAGAGATCACCCCGCCCCTTCAACTCGTGGAAGACCGCGCAGAGAAGAAGGACGAATGGTATGTCGACTCTTTCTATGAGCCGAGCGATATAATCCAGGGGAATAGGACCGGCCACTGGAATGAGCTCGATACCACGTTCGGATATGTGCACGGGAACGTCCACGGCTACATGTCGGTATCTCAGCTGGAGCGGTTCGACTCAAAAGATTATACCGCGAACTTCGGTTCATATTTCAGCCTCAGGGACTCATATGTTCACATCGAGGCGGGTTTCGGATGGGATGTAGATTACATATATAAATTCCAGTCGATCGCGGAATACGGCCACAAGCTTTACAGCTCTCTCTTCTGGCAGATAGGATATAACTATCGCGCCTACGGGACAGACGATACCCACATGATCTATCCCGGGCTCATATATTATTTCGGCGACAGTTATATAAGCGCGGACTACGGCGCATCCTGCATGGAAGGCCACGATACGGCGAACTTTGGGACCGTAAAGGGCGACTTTGCCTTAACTGATTTCTTGCACTGGTACTGCGGGATCGCGTTTGGTGAAAGGCTATATGATATATACGGCCTCGAGGCGCACGATGAGTACGGGTATATCATGTTCACCGGGTTGAAGTTCACGGTCTACAAGGGGATACAGATAAAGGCCGGTTATTCCTACGGCACCGAGAAACCCAAATTCATAAAGCGGGCCATTAACTTCGCCGCATCGGTAAAATTTTAAATGTACGATTACCACGCGGATATCGTCTGGACCGTCAACGGCGCGCTGTTCGCGGCGCTGATATTGACAGGCGCAGCCATATTCCTCTCCGCGCTCATCAAAGACCGCCTCTGGGCCGCGCGCCGGAAGCGGCTCCTGGATATAAAGCATGATATCTATGAGATGGTGCTTTCCGGAAGGTCCGCTTCGCCCGTCTCGCCCCCGCCGTTCATATCGAAGGTCACGCCGCAGGAATTCATAGATGTGGAGACGAACAGGGCCAGGGACGCCGTTTTTTTCAACGATGCCGAGAAACAATTTTTAAAAAGCTGTTTCATGGCCCCGGAAGTCATCGCCAAGTTCGAGAGGATCGCCATGCGGCGCGGTAACCTCTGGCGCAGGATCGAAGCCATAATCTCTCTCGGCTATACCCGGACGCGACCGGCCGAGGATACCCTGGGCGGACTGCTGTACAGTAAAGACGCGTATGTGGCCTACTTTGCGATGATATCTCTCGGCCAGATAAAGACGGTCCGATCCGGGCGGATGCTCCTTGAGTTTTTGCGAAAAGGGACATCGAACGATAAGAAGATATTTTCCATCCTCGACGGTTTTCCCCCGCAGATAGCGGATGATATCGTCAGGCTGACCTATGACGGCGATCCGCGCGTCCGTTTCTGGGCCGCCAAATTATTATCCCGGTTTGACGCAAAAAAATATGCCGATACACTGGAAAGGCTTTCTCGTGACGGCACGGACGAGGTCCGGGCGGCTGCCTGTGAATCGCTTGGCAATGCCGGCCTGAGGGAGAGTGCCCGCGCGCTCATCGAGTCCCTTAAGGACCCCAGCTGGCTCGTTAAGAGGAATGCGGTAATGGCCCTGGAAAAGGTCATGGGCGGCGAAGCCGTACCCGAGGTCATAGGGCTTATCGACGACGCCTCGTGGTCTGTGAGCGGCGCTGTTAAGGATATAATGACAACCCATGTAGAGAGCGCCCTACCTTATATAGAAAAATTTCTCGCCGGAAAAGATGAGATAGCCATGAGATATTCCGTCCTTGCGCTCGAGGACTCCGGCTACCTGGCAAGATTATTACGCGATGCCGCCTCAGGCAAGGCCGGGCCCCGGGTTATGCATCTATTGGAAGGCATAATGAAGTCGGGGATGCATTCAGGCCTTGAGGCAGTCCTCGGCACTTTTGATATGGATACGCGCTCCGGGGCTATCAAGGTACTGTCCGGGATAGACGCCGGGCTTGCCGATCACATTGATAAGAAGATAAAAGGTCTTATCGGAGAGCCGTAATATATGTTCATGGCCGGGTTCATCTACGCCGTATTTCTTATATCGCTGGGGTATTTTCTCATCCTCACCGTCTATTACGCATTTCTGGTGCTGGTCGGTTCTCTTGAAGGGAAGAAGCGGGCATTCGAAAGCGAGGAGGAGGATTATTCGCTCCTCTATTTTTCCGCCGTCAGGGCACCGGTCACTTTTATCCTGCCGGCCCGCAACGAAGAGGAATGGATAGCCGACTCGGTGAAGTCGCTCCTCGGCCAGAACTATCCGGAATTCGAGATCATAATAGTGAACGACGGTTCCACCGACAGGACGCTCGAGATACTGAACGGCCTGCTTAAACTCAAGCCGTCAGATGCCATATATATAAAGCATTACCGCGACGGCCATGTCCGGGAGATATTGAAGAGCGAATCATATCCGAACGTTACCGTTATAGACAAGCATGCCGGTTTGAAGAAAGCGGGCGCCGCCAACGCCGGGCTCAACATGGCAAAATACAATTATGTATGTGTTATGGATTCCGACACCATACTCGAGCCGGATACCTTACTCAAGGTCATGGCGCATGTCGACAAGGACCCTGACAGGATAATAGGCATCGGCAGTTACTTCGGGCTCGTCAACGGTTTCAAGATAAAAGACGGCAGGATCGACGAACGCAGCTTTTCTTACAACCCGATAGTCGCCTGTCAGAATATTGAATATATCCGTTCATTCATCGGTAACCGGCTTGCCTGGAGCAGGTATAATTCCACACCGAACATCGCAGGCGGCTTTGGCATATGGCGGAAGGACATATTGTACGAGATAGGGGGATATTCCGCCGAATTCACCTGCGAGGACATAGAGCTGACTTTCCGGGCCCACGACTATGCGGCGAAGAACAGGGAAAAAGGTTATAAGATAGTGATGCTGCCGTATTACGTGGGGTGGACAGAAGGGCCGGCCAATATCGCCTCTCTCATCCTCCAGCGCAGCCGGTGGCAGAGGGTGACCAACGAGACGGTATGGAGATACAAATATATGCTCTTCAACCCGCGATACGGCGGTTTTGCTTTTATGGTAATGCCGTATTTTGTCTTTTATGAGGTGCTGGGCGTCTTTGCCGAAATATTCGGCACAGTGATGGTGGCCGCCGGGTGGGCGGCCGGCGTCCTGGATCTGAACGTCTTCCTGGCCTTCTTCTTCTTTATGCTCTTATCGCAGGCCTTTACCTCTCTCCTTTCCATACTGGCTTTTGTGGACGCCCAGCGCCTTTTTAGGATAAAATATATCGTCTATATGGTCGGGTTGACCTTTGTGGAGTTTTTCTGGTACAGGTGGATAATCTCGGCAGCCAAGCTGGTGGGGACATACGGGTTCTTCAGAAGAGTAAGATCATTTGACCAGTATGCGCGGTCGAAACAGCTGAAAGCCCCGGCAAATGTGCGGTGAAATGGACGCCATACAATAAGGAGCGCAGATGGATATATTACAGGCGATAATAATGGGGATAGCGGAAGGGATCACGGAGTTCCTTCCCATATCTTCGACCGGGCATCTCATACTGGCCTCGCGTCTTATGGAGATTCCCCAGACGGAATTCCTGAAGAGCTTTGAGATCGCCATCCAGCTCGGTGCGATACTGGCGGTCGTCTGCCTCTACTGGAGGCGCCTCCTGGCAGATATCGAAGTGATGAAGAGGGTCGTGGTGGCGTTCGTACCGACCGCGGTCATAGGATTGGCGCTTTATAAACTTATAAAGAGGTTCTTATTGGGTAATAGCGGCGTGGTCCTATGGGCTCTCTTCCTGGGCGGCATCTTCCTGATCATATTTGAATTGGTCCACAGGGAGAAGGAAGGGGATAAGGATGATATATCCTCGATATCATACGGGCAATCGTTCATTATCGGCATATTCCAGTCGATGGCTATGATACCGGGTGTCTCCCGTGCGGCGGCGACAATAATCGGCGGGCTTATGCTGGGTGTCAGGAGGAGGGCTATAGTCGAATTTTCGTTCCTACTGGCCGTTCCGACGATGCTTGCGGCAACGGCGCTGGACCTTTTAAAGAGCGCACCGTCATTTTCGGGCATGGAATTCGTCCTGCTGGGGACAGGGTTCGCGGTATCCTTTGCGGTGGCCCTTATGAGCATCAAGTTCCTCTTATTTTTCATAAAACGCCACAGCTTCATCTCTTTCGGCGTCTACAGGATCGTCCTGGCCCTCCTCTTCTGGTTCGTCATACCATAATGGGCCCCTCACGGGCGCGCTTCCTGTGCCGTAACCTGCGCATTGCTTAAGGACATCTTTTGTGGTAAAATCCAATCATATGGAGCGTTACGAACAATTCCCGCATACGGCGGACATCGGAGTGCGCGTCTACGGTAAAGACATGAAAGAGCTCTTCGAGAACGCCGCCTTCGCGATGTTCGATATAATAGCGGACCTTCAGGGCATCGATGCGCCCATCACCAAGAATTTCACTTTGGACGCCCCGGACCATGAACAGCTTCTGGTCGTCTGGCTCGACGAGCTTCTCTACAATTTTTATACGAAGTCGATCATATTTTCGCGATTTGAGGTCAAAGAACTGACAGACGGCTGCATAAAGGCCACGGCATCCGGACGGCCGGTCGGCGAGAACAGGAACCGCCTCAAGACAGAGATAAAGGCCGCGACATATCACGGCCTTAAGATAGAGAAGACGGACTCGGGGTATAAGGTCGAGATCGTATTTGACATATAAGGGCATCGGGATGAGCATGTGGCAGGGCGAACTGGAGAGGATCGACGCCTTCAGGTGGCGCATTCCCAAAGGCTACAAGGCCGGCATGCGCGTTGACGGCGTCATCTACGCCGACGAAGAGATGGTGAAGGATATACGCTCGGACCGTGCCCCGGAGCAGGTGGCTAACGTGGCCTTCCTCCCCGGTATCGTCAAACATTCGCTGGCGATGCCGGATATACACTGGGGCTACGGCTTTCCTATAGGCGGCGTCGCGGCTACGGATATCGACTCCGGCGGTGTGGTCTCGCCCGGGGGTGTCGGCTTCGACATCAACTGCGGCGTACGGCTTATAAAGACGAACTTAAAAGAGGGCGATGTCAGACCGAAGCTTAAGGACCTCGTCTATGCCCTGTACAACGATATCCCCGCGGGCGTAGGATCGAAGGGTGATATCAGGATAAGCGGCGCCGAAGAGCGGAAGCTTCTCGTCGACGGGGCAAGGTGGGTGGTCGATCACGGGTACGGGCGCCAGGAGGACCTGGAGTATACCGAGGACCACGGGGCGATAAAGGGCGCCGACCCCGACGCGGTATCCGCCCGCGCGTATGAACGCGGCAAGAACCAGTCCGGCACACTCGGCTCCGGCAACCACTTTATCGAAGTCCAGGCCATAGATGAGATATATGAAAAAGAGACCGCGGATATCTTCGGCCTTGAGGCAGGGCAGGTCACGATAATGATACACTCCGGATCCCGCGGCCTCGGATACCAGATATGCGACGAGTATTCGAAAGATATGATACAGTGCCTTTCTAAATACGGTATCAACGTCCCCGACAGGCAGCTGGCCTCGGCCCCTGTAAATTCCCCGGAGGGAAAGGCATACCTCGGCGCGATGAAGTGCGCCGCGAATTACGCGTGGGCCAACAGGCAATGCCTGATGCACCTTACAAGGTCGGCATTCGAGAAGGTATTCAACATGGGGCCGAAAGACCTGGGTATGGACCTCGTCTATGACGTCGCACACAATATAGCGAAGGTCGAAAGGCACACCGTAGACGGTAAGGAAAAGACGCTCTGTGTCCACAGGAAAGGGGCTACTAGGGCATTCCCGCCGGGACACCCGGAGCTCCCCGCAAGATACAGGAAGACGGGGCAGCCGGTGATAATCCCGGGGGACATGGGCAGGAATTCGTATCTCCTGACCGGGACCGAAGGGGCGAAAGAGACCTTCTACTCTACGTGCCACGGAGCGGGCCGGCTTATGTCGCGCTCGGCTGCGATCAGCGCATGCCGCGGCAGATCTATATCGCGCGAACTCGAAACAAAGGGTATAATGGTCATGTCGAGCTCCAGGGATACGCTTGCCGAAGAGGCGCCGGAGGCGTATAAGGATGTCAATGAAGTCGTAGGCGTGGTGGATGGCGCGGGAATATCTAAACGGGTATGCCGCATGCGTCCGCTCGGGGTCATAAAAGGATAGGGGTCTATATATGCTGGATATAAAATTCATAAGAGAGAATAGGGACGCGGTCAAGGAGGCCCTGAAGAACAGGAACCTCAGGATCGACGTGGATGAATTGCTGAGATCGGACGAAGAACGCAGGAAGGTCCTGGTAGAGGCCGAAGGGCTCAAGGCGGAGAGGAATAAGGCAAATGATGAAATAACGGCCCTAATGAAGGCAAAAAAGAACCCTAAAGAGATAATAGCTAAAATGAAGGGTGTTTCCCAAAAAATAGCAGAATTTGATAAAAAAGTGGAGGAAATAGACCAAAAAATAGCCAATTTTATATATACAATCCCAAATATACCCGATAAATCGGTGCCAATAGGTGGACCTGAAGCCAATAAGATAGTCCGTTCTTGGGGTAAAAACCCCGTTTTTGACTTCAATCCGCGAAATCACGTTGAGATCGCGGAGCTATTGGGTATAATAAGCTTCGGGACCGCCTCAAAGATCACCGCTTCGAATTTTGTCCTATTTATGGGTTTGGGCGCCCGGCTTGAGAGGGCCCTGATAAATTTCATGCTCGACCTCCATACAAAGAAACACGGATATAAGGAGGTCTTTCCTCCGTTCCTTGTCAACCGCAGGAGCATGACCGGCACCGGCCAGCTCCCGAAACTCGAAGAAGATATGTACCGCCTCAAGGATGACGACCTCTTCCTCATACCGACAGCGGAGGTGCCCGTTACCAATATCCACTCAAGCGAGGTACTTGACGAGGGCCGCCTTCCGATATGTTATACGGCATACACCGCCTGTTTCAGGCGCGAGGCCGGTTCCTACGGCAAGGAGACGAAAGGGCTCATAAGGGTCCACCAGTTCGATAAGGTCGAGCTTGTGAAGTTCGTAAAACCGGAGACCTCATTCGACGAACTGGAGAAGCTCTTAAAGGACGCCGAGGATGTCCTGCAGCTGCTGGAACTCCCCTACAGGGTTGTCCTGCTGGCCACCGGCGATATATCGTTCGCCGCCGCCAAGTGTTACGATATCGAGCTGTATGCCCCGGGGACCGATGCGTATCTGGAGGTATCGAGCTGTTCCTGCTTCACCGATTTCCAGGCGCGCCGCGCGAATATAAGGTTCAGCCCAAAGCTCAAGGCCCAAAGCTCAAAGCCCGTATACGTCCACACGCTGAACGGTTCCGGCGTTGCGCTTGCGCGGCTCGTGGTCGCGATACTGGAGAATTACCAGAATAAGGACGGGAGCGTAAGGATACCTAAGGCGCTCATCCCGTACATGGACGGACTCGAAGAGATAAGACCGTAAGATATGGTAAAGATCCTTATAAAATTCGTCATCGGGGTGCTTATAGTGCCGGCCGCCGTCGGTGTCACTATGGCGTTCTATAATAATATCCTGCTCATAAAAGAGCTTGCAAGGTCCCTGAACTATTTTTTATACGGGATATCGGCATACGTCGTACTCCACATATTGTTCTATAAGCCCACCTATCTCTATGTGCTGGGCCACGAGGCCGTTCATGCCGGAGTGGCGTGGCTTTTCGGGGGGAAGATAAAGTCGTTCAAGGTATCCGATGAAGGGGGAAGCGTAACTACGGATAAATCGAATATCATAATAGAGCTCAGCCCCTACTTCGTCCCCGTATACGCCATCCTCTTCACGGTGGTATATTTCCTGATAGTTTCATCGTATAATATCAACGGCTCGACGTTCGTCTTCCTGATAGGGTTTGCGCTGGCTTTCCATATAGTGCTGACGATAGAGGTCATGAAGATACGCCAGCCCGATATAATAAAATCCGGATATTTCTTCTCCATAGTGCTCGTTTATATACTGAATGTAATAGTGATATCGGTCATATTCAGTATGGTATTTCCGTCATTCGGCATAAAGAAATTTTTTCTGGACACCTGGGTCGTTTCGAAGTATATATATGCTGCGGTCGTGAAACAGCTGTTCTTTTAGGGTTTTACGGAGGAGTGGCAGAGCGGTTGAATGCGGCGGTCTTGAAAACCGTTGTCCACGTAAGTGGACCGTGGGTTCGAATCCTACCTCCTCCGCCATTCTTCTTCGCTCGAGAATTTTCATTCTCGAGCTTCGAAGGAATTGGCGAAGAAGAATGGTTTCGTGGTAGGTCCTACGAAGCACTGGGTAGTGATCAAGTTGATTGCGAAGTAGACCTACCTCCTCCGCCAGTGTTGCGAAGTAAACTACAGAGAGGAGTGTTGTGATGGGAATTTACAAGGATTGGTGCGGATTCAGCAAGAGGAAGACCAGCGTAACGGAACAGAAGAAGATCAAGCGGAAGATGGTACAGGTTATGGTCAGAAATCTTAAGGCCGCAGGTAAGCCGGTCGACCGGGAGGCGATCAATAAAGAAGTCTTCGATAAGGTCCGGAGGAAACATCAATCCCAGCGGAAGAGGCATAAATAAGATCGGCAGAAGCGGTTGATCACAACGGAAAAGGAGGGGGTTATGGTAAAAAAGTTACTGTTCCTGGTCCTGTTAGGTTCGATAATGATGGGGCAGTCCGCCGGAGCTGAGGAGACGAAGCCCGTTCAGCTGGCGGTGTTCGCTCCTGTCCAGCTCGTCCCGGAGGAAGATTCCGTCGGAGGTCTCCGCCTCAGCCTGTTTTACACCGTCAATAAAGACGTCACCGGTCTGAGTATCGTTTGGCTCGGTCTCAACAGGGCTACCGGGGATGTCCGGGGCGTAGAGCTGGGCCTAGGGAACTGGGCCGAGGGTTCTGCCTACGGCGGACAGTTCGGTATCGTCAACCATGCGGGCCCGCGCTTTGTCGGCCTGCAATACGGCATGGCGAATATCACCGAAGGAGACCTTACCGGTCTGCAGTGGGGCCTTGTTAACTGGACGGAGGGTTTTATGCACGGTGTACAGGCCGGCCTTCTGAACGTCTCCAAGGGCGGGTCCGCCGGGATAGACCTGGGCATAGTGAATTACAACGCGGGGTCGTTCCGCGGTTTCCAGGGAGGGTTCGTCAATTACGCCGAAGAGATGCACGGGTTCCAGCTCGGGCTCGTTAACTACACGAGATCACTGGACGGTCTTCAGATAGGTCTCGGTAACTACAACGGCAATAAAGAGCCGATGGAGTTCATGGTCCTTGTAAATTGGGCTTTTTGAGCCAACGCGGAGGATGGTATGAATAAAATATATATCCCGTTGATCGCCGCTGCATTGATCTTCATCGCCTCTTATGCCTACTGCGAGGAGAGCGGCCCGCCCGACAGCGACTACGGCAGATACCGGCTCCAGGAGATCAAGGTCGGCAACGAGATGGTGCCGTTCCTTATCGATACCGCTACCGGTAAGATATGGATGTACCAGTCCGATATCAGCACGAAGAAGAGGTTTGTGGGGATGAGCGTCGAAGGGATAGCGTACAGCGGTGACGAGAAGGACCAGGAACGCCTCAATAAACAGATAGAGCAATGGCATTTCAATAACTTCATAGATAAGGCCACCAAGGGAGTGAGAGAGAAGATATTCAGCGACTTCAGTTACGACCCCGACGTCGAGAAGGCCGAGAGGATATATTATAAACTGAAGAACAAAAAATGATCTTCTCTCCCGGCGGATAAGAATGGCATTCCATAAAGCCCCTAGGAGGAAGAGATTTCTCCCTTTCTATAAACCCGCCCTGGGTAAAGACGAAGAAAAAGAGATCATCGCGGTGCTGCGCTCGGGATGGCTCGGGAGAGGCCCGCGCACCGAAGAGTTCGAGGACGCCTTCAGGCGGTACGTCAGGAGCCGCCATGCGGTGGGTGTCAACTCCTGTACGGCAGGACTCCACCTTTCACTCGCCGCCCTCGGGATCGGAGAAGGTGATGAGGTCATCACGACACCGATGACCTTCCCGGCGACCGCGAACGCGATAATACACCAGGGCGCTACGCCCGTATTCGCAGATGTGGAAAAGGACACTTTTAATATCGACCCGGAGCGCATAGAGCCGACGATAACCAAAAGGACGAAGGCGGTGATAGTGGTCCATTTTGCCGGCCATCCGTGTGAAATGGATAAGATAACGGCCATAGCTAGGAGGCGCGGCCTATTTGTGATAGAAGACGCGTCACATGCGCTCGGTTCCAGCTATCGCGGCAAAAAGATCGGCAGCATGGGCGACCTCGCGTGTTTCAGTTTTTATGCGACAAAGAATATAACCACCGGCGAAGGCGGGATGGTTACTACAGATGACGGGCAGCTGGCCGCGAAGATAAGGTTATTGAGCAGGCACGGTATAAGTATGGACGCGGGGGAAAGGAAGACGAAGAGGGGATATGAGCACTGGGAGGCCATTCTACCCGGCTATAAATATAATATGTGCGACCTTCAGGCGGCCTTAGGTCTGGCCCAGCTCCGGAAGATAAAAAAGTTGCTCGCCCTCCGGAAAAAGTATTTCCGGATTTACAATGAAATGTTAAGCACGGTCCCGGAGATCATTACGCCTGTCACGAGAGAAGGGGTGGAGCATTCTCACCACCTTTATGCGGTAATAACGAGATCCGAAGACCTCTCGATAGGCCGCGACGGCATATTGAATATCCTCTTCAGGAGAAAGATAGGCGCAGGGGTCCATTACCGCGCTTTGCACCTGCAGCGTCTTTACAGAGACCGGTATAAATTCAGCCGGAACGCCTTTCCGGTAGCCGAATATATCTCAGATAGGACGCTGTCGCTTCCCCTTTATCCGGCAATGACGGAAGATGACGTCTCCTGCGTAGCCGAAAATATAAAAGAGATCATCGGTATCCACCGGAAAAGGGGTTCCCGCCCGGGGACACATGAAAATAGAGCATCTTGACAAAAAAGACATATCCGTTATAGAGCCGCTTCTGCTCAACTATCCTTTTAACGACTACCGGCGCTACCGGTCATTCAAAAAGGAATGGAGGGACAGGTGCTTTGCGGACCGGATTCGGCGCATGGCGGCGGAAGACGCGGTCCGCACGCTGGTCGCCTTTGACAGAGGAAAGGCGGTGGGCATCGTCTCTCTGGCAGGACTGCCGCTTGATTCGGAATGTTTCGGCTTCAAGATGGCGAAGATAGGATGCCTGATCGCCATCGGTGACCGCGACTCCGAGTTCAGGATCAAAGACGGTCTCATATCCGGCCTCAGCGGTGTATGCGAAGACGAAGGCATATGCCACATCTCCTGCAGGGTCGATACGTCGGATTTTTCGACTATACATGTGCTGGAAAAGAACAAATTTTACATAACGGACACTCTCGTTACATATATCTTTGACAAAAAGAGGGACCGTTTTCCGGCCCTGAAAACACTTTACAGCATAAGGCCCTGCGAAGAGAAGGATATTGAAACCCTGGAAAGATTGATCGAGAATAGTTTTCTGGATACCAGATATTATCAGGATAAGCATCTGTCCGAAGAAGGTGCCCATAAACTGTACAAAAAATGGGTCAGAAATAATTATGCCGACAAGGAACGGTGCGGTACCCTTGTGGCGGAATCGGGCAAAAGAATAGTGGGTTTCGGGACGGGGAGAAAGAATGAAGAACTGGAGAAACTCTGCGGGATAAAGATATTCGGGAGCGCGCTTTCCGCGGTCGTCCCTTCGGCGAAAGGGGCGTATCTCGCCCTGATCCAGAGATCGATCGAAAACAGCGTCATATCCCAATGGTATGACATATTTGAGTTCGATACCCAGATAAATAATTATGAGCCGGTAAGAATATGGCAAAAACTCGGTCTCTCTCCCGTCAGGTCAAGACATACGTTCCACAAATGGCGCAAAGAGGCATGAAGCACAGGTATATCATTATACTTGTTTTGCTGGGGGTCTCCTTCAGCATATATGCTTATTATCCGCAGCCCGCTTCGTCCCGTCTTCCGGTGAGCCCGGACGAGGCCCGTCATCTCATAAGCGCTTTAAAGTGTTGCTCCATCCTGAGGACCCCTTCCGCGGACATCCTGGAACGGATCGTGGATTCGAGTGACAATTATCCGCCGCTCTTCCCGCTCACCGGGGCCGTATTGCATGCATTCCTGGGCCTGTCGAAACGCGTAGCCGTATCCGCGAATATCCCGTATATCTTCATAATGCTATTTTCCGTCTATTTTACAGGCAAAAAGATGCGGGACGCGAAGACGGGACTCCTGGCCGCTTTTATCATGACGGCCTTTCCCATGACCCTTGCCATGTCGAGATATTTTATGCTGGAATTTTCTCTTACTGCCATGGTCTCTATGAGCGTCTGTTTACTTGTCTATTCCGATCTTTTTGACCGGAGGGCGTTCTCGCTTTTATTAGGGGTATCACTCGGCCTCGGGATGCTCACCAAACAGACGTTCGCGATCTTTGCCGCAGGGCCGGCCCTTGCAGTATTGTTATCAAAAAAAAAGAAGAACGTCCGGAACGTGATCCATACGCTGGTGATCTCAGCGGTCGTATCCTCACCGGTTTACATTCCCCACATCCATAGGGCCATGAGCCGGTTTTGGGAGGCGGGCCTGAGCATGAATACGATAGCATTCCCATGGAACTCGGCGGAGGGCCTGTTTTTTTATTTAAGAAGCATAATTTACCAGGTCTCCCCATTTTTATTTTTTGTATTTTTAGCGGCCCTGCCGTTTTTTGCAGTTAAAGGGAGGTACCGAGGCGTAATGGCGGCATGGATCCTGTTCCCGTATGTCATCCTCACCCTGATAGAGACCAAGTGGACCCATTACATGATGCCGGCCTTGCCGGCACTGGCGCTCGTAACGGCATCCGGCATAGCGGCCATACCCTCAAAAGCGTTCCGGTACTTTCTGGTCTGCGCGGTGTGCGCGGGGGGTATATTCCAGTTTTTCTATATCGACAGGGTAGGATACGGAAGCACAGAAAAGATATTAGACCGCATACCGGTTAGCCATCCCATCATGGCCCAGAATATGTGGAAATACATAGGGGATGATCCGGATAATGTTTATGTGAGGATGGGGGAGGCGATAGAAAAGGATTTTGTGCCTTACCTGGAGAAGATGTTTCTTGAAAAGAAGGAGTTATCTCTCGGGGTGATAGACCCTCAACCCCCTATCTATAACCTTGTGTGTTATCTTTTATTAAAGGGCGGCATGGTCCCGGAGGCCGGGATAACCGCATTGTCTGCGGACCCGGAGGACTTCTTCTGGGCCGCCCCGGGATTCGACGCCCTTGTGATAAATTACAGCGGTAAGGTGTGGCCGGGTAAAGAAGGCCTGGATGAGATATTCAGGAGACAGAGACTCGACCGGACAAAAGGGATAGGCGCCAACGACTCAAAGGTATATATGCACGTCCTGCGGTCTCTCAGGGCGTCATTCGAAACGAAGAAGACGGTGCGTATAGAGAACCCGGACTCGCCTTTCTCTTATATATACTTATTGACCAGGCGCGAGAGCCCGGAAGGGGCTCCGCGGGACGGTACGTACGACGGGGCCATGACCCTGCTTGCGGAAAGGTGGGGTCCCGACAACGGATCTCTGAGTGTGTTTCTCTTTAACGGGAGAATGAAGGTCTATTATAATAATATTGAGCTGACCTCTTCCGGCGGCGCATACAGCATGCTGGAAGCGGCCGGACGGTATTATGTGTCGACGCAGGCGGCCTGGCAGGCGCCGATCATAAGTGATAAAAAGATATCGGCAAGGTGCGCGTGGCCGGGTATTGATTTTATCGAAACCTGGGAGATCGAACTTTTGCCGGATGAGGGCGAGGTGCTATGGACGGTGCGCGTAGAAGGGGCTGATGATCCGCCGGTCAAAAGGTGGCACGTAGTCATCCCTTTATCGATAAGATACGACAGATGGTTCAGCGCAGATGAAGAGGGAGGATTTGAATATAAAGGAGGGCAGGAGGATGCCCTGCTGCGGGTCTCTGCCAGCGGCTGTATCGGCGCAAAGATGTCGGCCGGCAAAGACCTGCCGGCCATCCTGGCATATGGGAAAAAAGGCGATACCAACAGCGTTTCGGCGATAAATTACAGCAATTGGGTCAAGAATATCTGTTTTTACGGCACCCCTGCCGCCGGAGATACGCAGGCCCCGCGCGGATCCTTCAATATATTTACCGGGGAGATAATGATCGCCGATGAAGAGAGCATAGAAGGCCGCCTGATCGAGGCTAAGGCCGTTATGGAAGAGAGGAGAAGAGGCCTTACGATACGCAGGGATGGCATTGAGCTCTCCTTCGACCAGGGCCAGGGGAGGATATTTTACAGCGGTAAAGAGGTGACGAGCGGGTTCGGGTTATATACTTCTATCTTCCTGAACGGCGCCTGGCAGGATTCCCAAAAGGCCGTGTGGGATATCAGGAGGACCGGCGAGTATAAGCTGGCAGGCCGCGGCGAATGGATTGACGCTCCCATTTCGCAGGATTGGGAGATAGAGTTGTTGCCGGGCCGCGCCATCGGCTGGAAGGTCGGTATGGAGTTGAGCGAAGAGGCGGATATAGAGCGTGAAGAGGCAAATATCATGTTATCGCCGGGGTATAAGGAATGGAGAGCCGGGGATAAGAGGCGCGGGAGATTTTCCGATCTCTTCAGGAGAAGAGGGGAGGAGTGGGAGTCCTTTTATAAAGGTGATCCGCCGGGGCATAAGATAACTGCCGTAAGGCCCGGCAGCGCCGGCCATCCTCTTCCTGCTGTCACTTTAGATTATTCTTCCGGGCAGGGCGGCAGTTTCGGCGCCATCCATAATACGGACGAGGTGTTCGGGGCCAGGACATTGGGGTGCCACAGGGACGTGAAGGGAAAGACGCCGCCCGGGAGATATGAATATTTCAGCGGCAGGATAGAGCTTGGCGCCGATTGAACCGTCCCGGGTATATATAACAATTCTTGAGATAAATATAGGGAAATTTGGTATAATACGTTAGCTGCTTTGCCGGAGAGATGGCTGAGTGGTTGAAAGCGCACGCCTCGAAAGCGTGTTACCCCTTGCGGGGTACCTGGGTTCGAATCCCAGTCTCTCCGCCAGTTTTGAAAACCTTTGGTTCCGACGCCGCCACAGATTTTCAAGCGTTTAGGCGAGGGACATAAAACGGAGGATGCGGGAGTGATTTTGCCTGCCGTATACTATTGCAAAATCAAAAAAAGGAGAAGTATGAAAAAGCGTTCTAAAGATAAGGGCCTTTCGGAGCCGCCGCGCATCGATCCCGACATGGCAGGTTTGATCAACAGGGTATTACAGCAACTGGTCGTCCTCGACAGGAAGATAGATACCCTGATCAGCAGGTCTTCACAGGGCCAGGGCGAGACGAAGCCTTTCCCGAAACCTTTCCAGCAACCCGGCCAGACGTACGGCCACGGCGAAAGAAGGCAGGATAATAATTACAGGGAAAGGGTGATGCATAAGGCGATCTGCGCCGACTGTAAAAAAGAATGTGAAGTCCCTTTCAGGCCCAGCGGCGAACGCCCGGTATATTGCAAGGAATGTTTTTCGAAGCGTAAGGCCGGCGGCCCGTTCAAAGGGAGGCCCGACGTCAGGCCCTCGGGGCCGGCCGTTCCGCAAGCGGCACATTTCGATAAACCGCATGGTGCTGCAAAGAGGAGGCCCGCCGAGAAGAAGAGGCCGGCCGCCAGGCGGCGGAAGGCGCGGTAGGATATTCCGGAGAAGAGGTCAGCATAAAAAGGAGGATATATGGTCAGGACTTTTGTAGCCGCAGCAGTCGTATCAGCAGCGCTCTTTTGTACCGCCTTGCCGGCGTCCGCCGCCACGGCGGAGTTCCAGGATTTTCTTAAGGAGAACCCGACAGTTAAGATATGTGTCGAGATAAAGAACTCCTCGGGTGACGAGAAGGTCGACGCGAATATGCTGAAGAAACTGATCGAAGAAGCGTTCGCATCGCGAAAATCTCATAATTTCATAGTGGTCCCTGCGGCCTCCGAGGCCGACCTTATCCTGAGAGGCGACGTGACGGAATACGTGTGGACGGAAAACGACCCCATAGACCAGGTATGGGGGGCAGGGGCCGCGGCGATGGATGCGGCGATGGTCGAGGACTATGCCCGTATACACGTACAGTCGGAGCTCATCTCGACGAAACACAACAGGGTCCTGTGGAGTGACAGGGTAAAGGCGACCCAGACGCAGAAGTCGATGCCCAAAGAGGCCAGCTACGAGATCGTATATCAACGGTTCGTAAAGGCGATAATGATCGAGATATTCAGGAAACGCACTACGGACAGGATATAAAACGCGTGAAGAAAAAATATCTGGTCTTGATGGCAGCCCTCTTGTCGGTCACCCTGACGTCCTCCGGGTTTGCCTTCCGTATGAGGCGTCCGGAATACCGCCTGAAGACCGGCATCCCGCTCGTACCCATCAAGGAGCTTAAAGGCGCATCCGCCCAGGGCTCGATATCGCCGTACGGCGCCGGGAATTATGTCAGGCGCCTAAAGGCCGGAGGCCTTGACCGTTTTTACGAGGTCCATGTGCCGCGCAGTTATTCCAGGGACCGCGCCACGCCGGTCGTCCTCGTCTTCCACGGCGGCGGGGGGAACCCCACCGCGATCAGGTGGCAGACGGATATGGACCGGGTCGCCGACAGGAATGACTTCATAGTCGTATATCCGGCGGGCACGGGCCTTCTCAAGAAGTTCGCCCTGACCTTCAACGCTTCGGGGTGCTGCGGTTGGGCCTGGCAGAACAATGTGGATGATGTTGCGTTCGTTCGGGCCCTGCTCGATGACGTCTCGACCTTTTTCAATGTCGACCCTAAGCGCGTCTTCGCGACCGGCTATTCTAACGGCTCGCAGCTCACATATCTCATCGCCTGTAAGCTCTCGGACCGCATCGCCGCCATAGCGCCCAACGCCGCGCCGATGACGCTGCGGAACGACCGCACGCCCGGCAGGCCGGTCTCTGTCATGCATTTCCACGGCCTGAAGGACCGCAATGTGCCTTTCGGGGGAGGGAAGGGCGCCCAGGACGTTGCAACGACCCAGTATGACCACATGCCGGTGCAGGAGTGCATAGATTTCTGGGTCTCCAATAACGGGTGCCCGGCCGCGCCGGCCAAAGAATGGCGTAAAGGGCGGGCCACCTTCACGGAATACGGCCCGGGCAGGGAGGGGACAGAGGTGGTGTTGGTCAAGATTGAAGACGGGGGGCACAGCTGGCCGGGCGGGGATTATTCCAGCGAAAAGGAAGAGACGACGCTCGGGCCCATAAACAGGGATATAAACGCGTCGGAACTGATGTGGCAATTTTTCGAGAAGCACCCGATGCGATGAGCGGAGGGAGGGAAGGAGATCATGCCGCGTAAGATGCCGTTCTTGAAAGTGGACGGGCGCTGTATAGTCGATGAGTCGGGGAAGCCGGTCATCCTGAAGGGCGTAGCCCTCGGCGGGTGGCTCATGATGGAAGGGTATATGTTATGCGGCAGGGGTATACCCGAAAGGGCATTCAAGAGGGAACTGGCCAGGGCGCTTGGCAAAGAGGCGATGGAGGATTTCACCCGCTCATTCAGGGATATCTTCGTCCGCGAAGATGATATAAGCGCCATAAAGAGCTGGGGCGCGAACTGCATCAGGGTCCCGTTCAATTACAGGGTCGTTGAGTTCGAGGACAGGGCATACAGCCTGGACGAAGAAGGGCTCCGTTACCTCGACAGGGTGGTGGAGTGGTGCGGGGAGAATTCCATATACTGCATACTTGATATGCACGCCGCCCCCGGCGCCCAGAACCCCGATTGGCACGCCGACCCGGGTGATAAGCCGGAGTTCTTCACCAGCGATATCAATAAGGACCGCTACTACCGGCTCTGGCACTTCCTGGCAGACCGCTATAAGGACGAGAGCGCCGTGGCCGGATACGACGTATTGAACGAGCCGGTCGTCGGCTTTCACGAAGAGCACCTCGTAAAGGACGTCTACGAGAAGGTGACGAAGGAGATAAGGGACGCGGACAGGAGGCATATCATATTCCTCGAGGGGAATTTCTGGGGGCAGCGGATCGGTTTTTTAGGAAGGCCGAAAGACGCGAATACCGCGTACAGCATCCATGCCTACCCGCCTCCCGAATATACATTCAACTGGGAGACGGACCTGCAATATCCGGGGCGCGTCCATAAGCTCATGTGGAATAAGGGTAAGTTCGAATTCCTGGCCAAACAGTACGCGGACTTCATCGAAGACGCCTGTGTCCCGCTGTATGTGGGAGAGTTCGGCATCAACTGGCGCGGCGGATCTTTCGGCGAACTGGACTGGTTGAAAGATATCCTCGATGTCTTCAGGAAATACAAGCTGCACTGGACGTACTGGACATATAAGACGGTCGCGAATCCCGTATTCCCGGACGGTATCTACCGGTATACGCAGAACCCTGACTGGGTCAATCGCAAGGGGCCGGTGACCGGCTGGGAGAACTTCTATTCTCTCTGGTGCAGGGAGAAGGGCAGGATAATGTCATCCTGGCATACGGAGAACTTCGCGCTTAACAATAAGTTACTGTCGGTCTTAAAAGATTATTTTTAAAGTTTTCAGCGGAAAGGTGCCGGAGCGGTTGAACGGGCACGCCTGGAGAGCGTGTGACCGCCAAAAGCGGTCCCAGGGTTCGAATCCCTGCCTTTCCGCCATATTAAGCGGCGAATCCAAGGTGTGTTATATGGCATCGGTAGGGGATTCGAAGCCAATTTTGGTAAGGAGCGGTCTCTATGGCAAGAATATTCAGAATAATATCTCTCTTTACGGTGCTCTTCCTTGCGCCGGCGTCTCTCCTCGAGGCCTGCACCAGTATCAGGGTGAAGACGGCTGACGGATACGTCTTTTATGCGCGGACCATGGAGGGCGAGGTATCGTTCAGGTCCAACGTCTGTATCATACCTAAAGGGACCGCCTACCAGGGAACGCTCCCGGACGGCTCCCAGAATGGCCTTCTATGGACGGCCAAGTACGGGATCGTCGGGATGAACACATTTGGCCTGCCCGTGATAAGCGACGGCATGAACGAGGCGGGCCTGGCCGCAGGGAACCTGCTCTTTCCCGGGTTTGTCCAATACCAGGCGTTCGACCCGGCGAAGTCGGCAGAGACGATAGCGCAGTATGAAGTCGTGACATGGATATTGTCGAACTTCGCCACGGTCGATGAGGTGAAGGAAGCGGTAAAGGACATCCGTATATGCTCCGGGCCCGAGGCTAAGACCGGCACGCTGGAACTCCATTATGCGGTGCATGACGCCGCCGGCGGATCCATAGTTATAGAGCATGTGAAGGGCGAGCTCAGGGTGTATGATAATCCGCTGGGCGTCATGACCAACTCCCCGCCGTTCGATTGGCACATGATAAATTTAAGGAACTATGTCAATATCTCAGCGACGAACGTGCGCCCGTTCACGATCGCCGGGCTGAAGGAATCGGGGCTCGGACAGGGGACCGGCATGCTGGGCCTGCCCGGGGACTACACGCCGCCCTCCCGCTTCGTCCGTATGGTCGCGCTCGTCCATTCGGCCCTGCCGGTTGACGGCCCCGACGCCGGGTTGAACCAGGCGATGACGATAATCAACAACGTCGATATCCCCGTCGGCTCCGTCCGCGACCCGGGCGGTAAAGAAGTCGCCTACGACCGTACCCAGTGGGTGGTAGTCTCTGACCTGGGCAGGAAGAGGTTCTATTTTCATACGTATGCCAATAAGGACTGGCGGATGGTGGACCTTGCGGCAGCGCTCGCTAAGGCCAAAGGCATCATGACGATACAGTTGGAGGTGCCGCCCAAATACTCGGACGTGACATCCGATGCCAGGGATTATGGCGCTATCCCGCCGGATTATTTCCCGGCAGGCAAGCCTTAACGTTATCCGCGGGGCCGGCGGACCCACATAACGGCTGAACAGGAGAAATGCATTATGGACCAATTATTGAAGACGATAATCGAAGCCGCGGGTATATCCGGTTATGAGAAAGAGATCGCGGACATCATGTACAAAGAGCTTAAGAAGTCGTGCGATGAGGTGAAGCTGGATAACTTCGGCAACGTCATCGCCAAGAAGGGGAAAGGCAGGAAGAAGATCATGATCGCCGCGCACATGGACGAGATCGGCCTCATGGTGAAGCATATAACGAAGGAGGGGTATCTCCACTTCATCAAAGTCGGCGGCATCGATGACAGGGTCCTCCCGGCCCAGAGGGTCGTGATAAAGTCAAAAAAAGGCGATCGTCTCGGTATCATAGGGACGAAGCCGCCCCATCTGCTCAAGGAAGAAGAGAAGAAGAGCGCGATGAAATACGAAGAGATGTTCATAGATATCGGCTGTAAGAGCAGGGAAGAGGCAAAGAAGACGGTCGAGGTGGGCGACATCGCGGTCTTCGAGCCGAATTCCGGCGTCCTGAACGGCAAACTCTATTACGGGAAGGCGATAGACGACAGGATCGGATGCTATGCGCTCATCAAGATAATGGAGAAGCTAAAGGTGGATGCCGAGATATATGCGGTGGCCACCGGCCAGGAAGAGGTAGGTTTGAAGGGCGCGCGCACCGCTGCATTCAACGTGAGCCCGGACTACGCCATCGTCATAGATACGACCATGACCGGCGATACGCCCCAGATAACCGAGCGCGAATCTTCGATGAAACTGGGCGAAGGCGTCGCGATCACGATCATAGAAGCGTCGGGGAGAGGCGTGATAGTCAACGAAAAGATGAAAGACCTCCTGACGGATACAGCCGGGAAGAATAAGATCAAGTACCAGGTCGGTATCACCGAAGGCGGCATGACAGACGGCGCGATCATCTACATGAACAAAGAAGGGGTGCCGACGGGCGTATTGAGCATACCCACGCGTTATATCCATTCACCTACAGGCGTCTTCAATATCGATGATGTGGACGCCGCCGCAAAGTTGGCCATAAAGGCGATAGAACGCCTGGCCGGGTCCCCCTCGTGATCTACTTGACAAATCTTCGGTCGTAGTGTATTATTGGCATATGCCAATAATAGAGGATATCAGCCATGCCAAGACCGTGCAGGTGCAGGCGTATACGTTGTAAGCCGGATGCCGATTATTTTAAACCTCGGGGCATCCCATTGGATGCGCTGGAAGAGGTGAATCTCACTCTTGATGAATTGGAGGCGATGAGACTTGCCGATCTCGCGGGGTTATATCAGGAGGATGCCGCCAGGAAGATGAACATATCCAGGCAGACGTTCGGCAATATTATCAATTCTGCGCATAAAAAAATCGCCGATGTCTTGCTTAACGCCAAGGCGCTGAAAATAGAAGGCGGGATCGTTGAAAGGGTGGGTTGAATGGATCCTGTGATAAAGCAAGACCGTGATAGATTAAGATCATTCAAGAAATACGGTTATGATATACCAAAGGCCAGGAGTTACGTTATTGCGAAAGCCGGGCTTAACAAATGCGGCAGCATGCTAGAGGTCGGCACAGGCCGCGGTCATATGGCGGTGGCATTAGCACAAAAGGGTTTTAAGCTCATTTCCATTGACCTGGATAGAAAGGCCAGTGAAGCCGCAAAGATACATCTCAAAGCGATCAAGCGCGGCAAATCCGTGATCCTGAAGATAATGGATGCAGAAAGGCTGCGATATGACGATAATCATTTCGACCAGGTGATCTCCGTTAATTTTATTCATCATGCCAGGGACCCTATAAAGTGTATAAAAGAGATGATAAGGGTTACCCGGAAGAGACTTGTCATAGCCGATATAAATAAGAGAGGAGAGCGGATCATGGAGAAGGTGCACAGATCGGACGGCCATAGCCATGCGCCCTCCAAAATATCACAGGAAGGAACGGAGGCATTATTGAAGAACGCGGGTATGAAAGTTGTTGTTCACAGAGATATCTGCCAGACCGTTTTAGTAGCTACGAAAGGAGTGTCAAGATGAGAATTTGTGTACCGACAGAGGATAAAGAGGGGCTGGATGGCAAAGTTCACGGCCATTTCGGAAGCGCTAAATATTTTACCATTTACGATACCGAGAAGAAGACGCTGAACGTTATCGATAATACGAATGCTCACCATTCTCACGGCACATGCCATCCCATCGGAGTTTTGGGGACCGCTTCGATAGATGCGGTCGTCTGCCAGGGGATGGGCGCGAGGGCCGTCCAGAAGCTGAATGAATCCAATATCAAGGCATATCAGGCGTCCGGAGATACGGTGGCTGATGTAGTCAAAAAATACGAGCGCAAGGAATTGGCGGAGATAACCCCCCAGAACGCCTGCGCGCAGCATGGTTGTCATTGACCGATCGAACCGGCCCTTCCCACCGAAAGGCGTCATCGTGGCAAAGAAAAGACCAGAGATACAACCCGGAACCATCAGAATAACGGCCTCCCGCCTGAAGGTCTGCGAAAGGACGAAGACGTCTTGGAAGAGGTCTTCAAGGATCTTTCCCGAAGCAATGCTTGTGATAAAATTATTCAGGAAAAACAAGCGGTTCCCTTATCTTGTAGACAAAAATGATCCGCGGTTCCTTAAAGGCCAGCTGGCGCCTGACGGGATGTGCCGGGGTGCCAGGATCGACATACTGCCGAACGGTAAAAAATTGAGCAAGGCATTTTCGCTTTTTGCGCCCAATTTGATGATACACGATGAGAATACGCAGCACCATTGGGATGTGATATATAAAAATCCCGGCGGCACCTATTCCTACCTTTACACCCGGGGGAAGGTGGAAAGGTTCAGGAAGAAAAAATACCACATCGTCAAAGAGTTCGAAAAATATTACCCGATGATCAAAGCCAACGCGTATGAAGCGTTATATGACGAAGACGACCATTTTGCCGTGCCGATGTATACGCTTTTAAAGACATATATGAGGGTGGGCAACCAGATATATTACGCCTTGCGGCGCCACAAGGGGTTGACGACCATGAAGAAAAGCGACATCGAGATCAAGGGCGCGAAGGTCTCTTTTAATTACATAGGAAAGGGCGGCGTGCCGACAAGCATCACGGAGACGTTCCCGAGGACTTATATAGACCGCCTTAAAGGTCTTTTGAGGCGTACCGGTAAGTCATCGTTTGTATTTGTCAACGGTAATACGGGGCGTCCCATAAATGAAGAGCATTTCAGGACGGCATTTAAGAGATATTGCGGCCGGGAATTCTATCCCCATATAGTAAGGAGTTTTTACGCTACCAACAGGGTAAAAAAATTCCTGGCCAGACGCAAGGCGGTCAAGAAAGAGGATGTGCACGATCTATTCTATTCCATCGCCGAAAAATTGGGCCATAAGCGTTTCATCAAAAAGGACCGCTCCTGGAGAGAGGACTACAGGGTGACGATAAATCACTATGTCCAGCCGGAGGTCCTGGAAAAGGTGAGGCGCGCTTCGAAGGTGATATAAGATTGAGGTGCTTATGAAAGGGTCCTATACCTGTCTTCGGGGGATCTTCGGACCAGCTCAGGATCGTCGTCATTTCTGATAAAAAGACCTTTTTTGGAAAACTCCCGCCACAGATCGGATATTTCGGTCATCACTCCGGTAATCTCCTTGACCGATCTCCTCCCGGAGACAGGACCGCCGAGATAACCGTCCCGAAACCTTATCTGTTAGATAGAAAAAAGACGGCTATCTTTATATTGCTTTAACAAGGTTATATGATATAATCTTCTCCGTTATGTCTATATATAAAAATGGCCATAGCGTCTTATTTAAGGCTATGGCTTCAGCTATCGTCTTCCTCTTTTTGATCAGCGACCTCTCCTGGGCCGTTCCGAATGCCCTCTCGCCGCTCGTCGGCAATCCCGATACTTATGCCGGTTTGGAGCAGGAGATGCAGAGAAGGTATGACCTGCATAATGATAAGTCGATAGACCCGTTCATCAGATCTCATATCGACAGCATATACTCACTCACAGGAACTATCGACCCGGATCATGACTTCGCGGCAGAGAGGAAAGCCGCCAGAAGAGCTCTAGAGGAAGCCCTGGCGAAGAGCGGCGCCGAAGATCTGCTGGATAGGTTAGAGAGCAAGATAAAAGTATTTAATAAAGCGACGGGCAAAATAGAGACCGGGGCCCGGATCCAGCTTCTTCTCCTGAAGAACGGTGAAAGGTTCCCCGTCTTCGAAGGGGAAGAGGCGAGGGGACATGCCTCAAATAAATATCTGACCGTATTCGTAAGAGAAGGCGAACTATCGGACATCCCGTCCATAGTAGGCAGGATATTCCACGAGATAAGGGCGAGATCCCACAGGCCCGACCAGGAGCTGAGAGAGTTTGAAAGGATCAACCGGGATATAGAGCTGGAAGTAAAGAAGAACGGGTTGATCTCAGACCCCGTGCTAAGGAAAGAATTTGCACGCCTCGACTTCCCCGAAGACATCGATATCATCCACAGAGATTATATGACGGCCGGCGGAGATGAGAGCAGGAAGATCGCCGGCCCATCCCGGCAAGTGCGGGATCCGGCCCTGTTGATCCGGCATCCTTCACTGGTCCGCCCCGGAGAGAAGATAACTATCCGGGTGACGGATCCCGGCCCATCATCCGAAGTACCGGTCTTACATGCCATGCTGGACGGTTGGACCGCCATTTTGAGTAAAGAAGTGCTGGGGGACCTCTCTCCGGAACAGGTAGAGAAGGCGTCCTGGAACAGAGACGGCAGCGTGGATATCCCGCTTATACGCGCGGCGGATGGTTCAGGCTATGAAATCTCGTTACGCGCTCCTCTGTCCGGCAGGATCGATTTTGTCATTTTACGGGACGGTAAGGGCATTTCGGGACACGATCACGCCATCCATGTAACTTCCGCCCCGGCGGTCCAGGCCTTTTCGACGACCGCAGAGGCCCTGGATTGGCTTGAGAAGTACGCGGGAGATGCCGTTACGGATGTCATCAGGCCTTATATGGGAGGACGCAATTCGGAACTCTTGCGGCCGGCCAGGGATGTGGCGCGCTGGATGAGGACCAGCAATTATATGGGCCTGTCATATCCTGCCATGGTCAGCTGGAGGAACGGGCCTGATTCTACAACGGCGTGCGGCCTCCTGATCAGCGAAACGGTCCAGAACGCATATTCTGCATTTTCCGGAGAGAGCGGGCTGGTGTATCACAGCACCAATATCAAAAGCGCCCTTTCTATCATCCGGCATGGTTTTTACGGCATCCCAGGCATGTCGACTTTTGATATCGATCCCCGGGGCAATGTATTTCCTTCCGGTGTAGGCGTGAAGCTCGCAATGCGGGTGCCGGACCGGCGCCTTGCCTTCAGCGTATCCAGGGAATGGCTGCATCCCCGCTTTACGACCGAAGGGACCGGGGCAAGACTTCCGGAAGAGCTGCGGGTCTCATGGTTCAGCCAACCTACCGCGGAAAACAGCATGGAGCGGCAGATGGAGGTGGCAGAGCGGTCAGGGTTTTTAACGCATATCCCCGTCACTATCGATGTCGAAGAGACACTGCGCATTAACGCAATACAGGTGAAACAGAAAAAATTGGATCGGGCCGATTACGCATCGCTGGTCAAGACCCTGAAGCCCGGGACGGCAGCTGCCCTTGCCGGCAGGGCGCCCGCAGCCGGATGGTGGTCGGAAAAGGTACGGGGCGGCATACTTTGCCCGCTCTTCTCAGGCAGGCGGCAGGGTGACCAGGGGATAGGCGACCTGAAATGGCTTGACGACTTTATCGATTTTATGGCAAACCAGAACGCCGATATGCTGGTGCTGCTCCCGACAACGCAGATAAACCCGGGCGAATCATGCCCGTATGTCAGCATAAGCCTATTTGCCAATAATGCCATAGGCTACCTGCCTCTCGATGAAATGATACCTGCCCGGAAGCTTAAGGGTTATATCAAGGCGTTCCTGGAAGAGAACAGGGAATTCACCAGGGAGAGGATAGATTCCGCGCGATCCGCGGATAAGATAGATTACGCGCTCGTCATGCCGCTTAAGGAATATTGCCTGCGCCGGGAGTTCGAAGAGATATATCCGGGCATCGCCCGGGGAGACGACCGGGGATTCAACGCTTACGCAGAGGAGAATAGGGACTGGCTGGAAAATTATGCGATCTTCCATTCATTATTGAAACATAACGGCGGGAAGCCGTGGTGGGAATGGGATAGTAAATATAAGGATAGGGATGCCGAAACACTTAAGACATATGTCCGGAAGAACAGGAAAGAGGTGCTCTTCTACCAGTATCTCCAGTGGCTCTATTACTCGCGCTGGCAGAAGTCCCGTGCGCATGCCCGCGAAAAGGGGAAGTTTATCATAGGCGATGTGCCGATATATCCTGCGCCTAACAGCGCGGACCTGTGGGCTAACCAGGATATCTTCGATATGACCAAGAACGCGGGCGCGCCTCCCGAGCCGATAGGCCCCGAGGGACAGAACTGGGGGACGCACCCGTATAGATGGGATGAACAATATGACAGGGTGCTGAAATTCTGGGAAGTGCGCATCAGGTATATGGCGCAATTCTATGACGGCCTGAGAGTGGACCACCTGCTCGGCCTCTGTTCGGAATGGCTTATCGACATCGGCCGGCACGCCACCACGGGCCAATTTTATCCCGCCTCTCCGGAGGAAGGCGCTGCCAGGGGTGAAAAGATCCTGCGTCACCTGGCAAGAGCGGCCGAAGAGGAGAATACGCTCCTCATCGGAGAGGATATAGGCGACCGGCCCGAGATCATAAGAGATATGCTCGACGGCCTCTCACTGGAGCTGTCGAACCTGTATCTGTATAATCCCGTCGGCTGGCGGCAGAAACATATGGCAGCCCGCCCCCATGTCATGGTCGTGGAGGCGACGCACGATACGGAGGGTACGTTCGCGGAGCGCTATTCCGAATTCAGCGATACGGACCGCGCCCAGGTAAGCGACTTTTTGAATGCGCATGGTGTCCGGGCCATTTCCGAAACCCCGGACGGTATCCAGGAACAGGTCCTCGAGGCGATGAGGGAGGAAGGATTTTATTGCTTTACGCTGCAGACATTATTGGGTAAAAGGGATGCGCGGGTAAATAAGCCGGGCACCGTGGGGCCGCATAATTGGACATGGCGCTCGCCGGAAGTGGAGTCGCTTTTAAAGTTAAAGGACCTCGGTTATTTTTCTGAGGCACAGAAGAGAGGAGATAAGCCGGCCACGCCCGGGACGGCCACCGGCGCCGTTATGGTGCCGGGAGAGTTCACCCCTGATATCAGGAACGCCTTGACCATGCGGGATACAGTGATCCCGGAACGGGAGAAGGCAGACCACGGCACCTACTACACCGTGCGCTATAATAAGACGAAGATACCCCAGGGTTCTCCTGCCGAAGCGCTGCTCAAGGTATATGTCGAAGAGTTCTTATCCATAGCCATGCCCGGCGAGGACAGGTTTAAGTTGATAGGTTCGGATAGAGAGGACCTGGGCATCATATGGGTGGAATGCTATAAAGATCCGGGAAGAGACCGTAAGATAGGGGAAGGCCACGTGGATATCGGTGAAGATATAGACGGCAGGGTATTGAGGATACCCGGCATGATGAATATGGCCATCGTCGCTTCCCACATACCCATAGGCACATCTCCCGACGAGATCATGAGCGAATACGACGATATCCTCTCGTTCATCAGGATGCAGTACAGGGAGATGACGGGAGGTACTCTTACGGACGATAAAATACTGGAGTGGATATCGAAAGATCCGGGTAAGGGCCTCAGTATAACGTTACCGCACGCAGGGCATATACCCACGGAAGAGCGTCAGGAATATTACGAACGCGTCACCGTCCAATTACAACAGGCCGCGTAACACTCCAGGGCATATATGGCCCTCGTGACGCCGGCGGCCTGTATAACGAAGGAGAACACCCATGAGGCGACCGATACCTTTAAAACTCGCATACCGGCTGATAGGACCGGGTCCCGTGATCCTGGTGAGCTCGCTCTTCAATAAGAGGCCTGCCATCACGCCGATCGCCTGGCATATGCCCGTATCGGATGACCCGCCCATCATCGCCCTTGAGATATGGGAGGGCCATTTCCTGTACAAGGCGATACTCCAGACGGGTGATTTCGTCATAAATATACCCTCGAGCAGGATGGCCGGGACCGTATGCAAGCTCGGCAGTATCTCCGGATCCAGGGCGGATAAGTTCAAAAAGTTCCGCCTGGTGAAAGAGGCGTCAAATGAAGTGAAGTCCCCCAGGCTGGCATCTGCTATAGGCATCATAGAATGCAGGCTGCGAAGGGAAAAGCGTCTCCTCGATAAGTATAATGTAGTGCTCGGCGACGCGGTCTACGCGGAGGCAGAGAAGGGGGCCTTTTCCGACAGGTGGCTTCCGGAAAAGGCAGGGCCGCGTATCATGCACCATCTCGGCGGTAAGATATTCTATGAGCCGGCCCGCCGCGCATTCTGAAGCCGTCCCGGAAGCGCCCCCTCCCGATACAGGTCCCCGCCGTCGGCATTTAACACATTGACATCCTTATGCCGCGGCGGTATCATCTATCAACGGATCAAACTTAAAAAAGGAGGATATATGGTCAGGACTTTCGTAGCCGTAGCAGCAACGTTATCCGCGTTATTTTATGCCGTGTCACCGGCGATGGGGGCCCCGGCGGATTTCCAGGATTTTCTGGACGGCAACCCGTCGGTGAAGGTCTATGTCGAGATCAAAAATTCCTCGGGCGACGAGAAGGTCGATGCGAATATGCTGAAGAAGCTCCTCGAGGAGGCGTTCGCCGCGCGGAAATCGCATAGTTTCACAGCGGTCCCTACGGCAGGCGAGGCCGATCTCATCCTTAGAGGAGATATCACGGAATATGTATGGATGGAGAGCGACCCGGTCGACCAGGTATGGGGGCTGGATTCGGCCGCGATAGATGCGGCTATCGTCGAGAACTATGCCCGCATATATGTGAAGTCAGAGCTCGTCTCGGTCAAAAATAACAAGGTCCTATGGAGCGACAAGGTGATGGGTACGATGACCCAGAAGGTGATGCCGAAGGAGACGAGTTACGATATACTATATCCGAGGTTTGTGAAATCGATCATGACCGAACTCTTCAAGAAGCGTACCACAGGCAGATTGTAAACCCTCCGGGACGATGATAGCGGTAAAGAACATATCCAAACGATACGGCACCCGGGTGCTCTTCTCGGACGTCAGTTTTGATGTCCTGGCCGGTGAAAAGATAGGCCTCGTCGGCCGCAATGGACACGGCAAGACCACACTCTTCAGGATCATAACCGGAGAGGAAGGGGCTGACCGCGGCAAGGTCTTCATGCCCAATAATTACTCCATAGGGTATCTCGGGCAGCACCTCGAATTCACCAAACCTACCGTACGGGAAGAAGGCTGCATTGGGTTGGGCCCGGAAGATACAGGCGCCGAATGGAAGGTGGAGAAGATACTCTCCGGGCTCGGTTTCAGCGAGGAGGACTTTGACCGGAACCCTTCGGAATTTTCCGGCGGGTTCCAGATGCGTATCGCTCTTGCCAAGGTCCTCGTCTCCGGCCCGAACATGCTCCTTCTCGATGAGCCCACGAACTTCCTCGATATCGTCTCGATACGGTGGCTTGAGAAGTTCCTGCGGTCGTGGAAAGGCGAACTGATCGTGATAAGCCACGATAGGGACCTTATCGACAGTGTGACGACGCATATCGTGGGCATACACCGCGGTATGGTGAGGAAGATCAAAGGGCCGACCGGGAAATATTACGCCCAGCTCCATGCGGACGAGAGGCTGCACGAGAAGAGGCGCGTACAGGATGAGAAGAAACGCGAGCAGATGATGGAGTATGTGAACACGTTCCGCTCGAAGGCAAGCCACGCCAAAGGGGTGCAATCGACCATCAAGAAGCTCGAGCGGATGGATAAGCTGGAGAAACTCGAAGAGATAGAGACGCTGTCGTTCTCGTTCAATTATGAGCCGTTCCGTGCCGGCCAGATCATGGATGTGAACTACCTCACCTTTTCATATAGCGGCAACGAGCCGTACCTTATAAAGGACCTGAGCTTTACCGTTAACAGGCATGATAAGATCTGTATCGTAGGCAAGAACGGCAAAGGGAAGACGACGTTATTAAAGCTGCTCTCGAGCCGGCTCAAGCCCGTGAGCGGCAGCGTCAAGACGCATATGGCGGCCCTTCCGGCCTATTATGAACAGGCCAATACGGCAGACCTTAACGGCGAGCTTACCGTAGAGGAGGAGATCGCCCAGGGCAGGGCCTTCATCGGCAAATCGCGTGTGCGCGGGATATGCGGCGCAATGATGTTCTCAGGAGACGATGCCGAGAAGAAGATCAAAGTCCTTTCCGGCGGCGAGCGCAGCCGTGTCCTCCTGGGGAAGCTTCTCGTGGCGCCTTCCAATATCCTTTTCCTGGACGAGCCGATGCACCATCTTGACATCGAATCCTGCCAGGCGATGACGGATGCCGTAAAGGATTTCGACGGCGCGGCGCTCGTGGTGGCGCACGACGAACATTTCCTGAACGCGGTGGCGACGAAGCTGATCGTTTTTAAGAACGACAGGGTCTTCCTGTACCCGGGCACTTACCGGGAGTTCCTTGATAGCATCGGGTGGGAAGGGGATGACGATAATAAACCTGCAGTGGAACCGCACCCGCCCGCCCCCGCCGTACCGCAAACGGCCCCTGTGGTCCCGCCGGAGAGCACCCCGGTCAGCGCGGTAAAATCGCGTGACAGCAAAACGGCAAGAAAGGCCCGCGCGGAGTTTAATGCGATGAGATCGAGGGTCCTGAAGCCCCTCGAAACCAGGATCAAGGTCCTGGAGGACGAGATAATCTCTTCGGAGGCGAAGATGGCGTCAGTGAACAGGGAGCTTATGACGGCCCCGGCAAAAGGCGGCCTCGGGGCTATCCGGAGAAGCGAGCTTTCGAGAGAGCTCAAAGGGCTGGCGGAGAAGGTGGATTCCTGTTACGCCCGGCTCGATGCGGCAATGAAAGAGTATGACACCGAGAAGCGGAAATACGGCGAAGGATAAGAGAGGGTTTATCCTGTCCGTTGTGCGGCCGCTGCCAGGTAATCGATATTGGCGCGCTCCAGAGGTATCTCTTTAAGGGTCGCTACGGCAAGGACCTTAAGCACCGTATCTTTGAGACGTTCGTCTGATATGCCCGCGGCCCGCCCTCGCAGGTAAGAGTTGAACGGCGTCTCCGGTGCAGGCACCATCCGGCCATCCTCCCGAGCATCGTACTCCGCCCTCGCCTTGTTTATGAACGAGAACGCGTCTTTCAGGTATCCGGCAGGCGTCCTCTTTACCTCGGCAAATAGACGGTTCCCCCGCTGATATTGTGACAATCTCTTCAGGGCAGGTTTTGCGTCGTACCCGTCATGCCCGGAGTATGACCATATTATTGCCAGGTCATAACCGGCCTTTTCAAAGGTGAACAGATTTTCTATCAGAGGATCGAAGGGGCCTATTTCTTCCATGCCGGTGAGCCGGCCTTCCTGTCCCGTACCCAGCGCCTTCCAGAGCTCTTCGACCGGCAGGTCCATGGGCCATAGAGAGGGGTTATTTATATTATATGACTCGAGGCTTTCCCAGTAGTGCGTCATCAATATATCTATGCCGCCGCTTACGGGCGTCCAGTACATGAGGTCTCTGTACCAGCACCTGAACCCGGCAGATACGGGCACGGACGGGCCCATTGCATCCTTCAGCAGATATAACCCCTCTCCCACAAAATTTACAAGGGCCGGGAAATCCTCTTTAGTAGCCAGGACATTCGCGTTCTCGGGTTCGTTCATTATCTCCACGAGCGCTATGTACCTGTAAAACCGTCTGTCTTCGCTCATTCTCTTCATTATCTTCCAGATCAGCGCGTGGGCCTTGACCTTCACGGCCGGATCGGTCACTATTTCAGGGTGTTCTCCCACGGCATATTTGTGGCCCGGTCCCTCTTTCACAGCGCCGTCACCCAGCATAAAATCATAAAGGGAGATTATGGCCATCACCCTTTTGCCCGTATCCTTTTCGACCTGTTCCAATATATCCAGGAGCGCCAGGAAATCCGCGAAGACATGTTTTTCCAGTCCCGGCATCCTGCCGTCAGCATCTTTGCCGAATATCCTGTCCTCATTCTTTCTCAGGAACCGGGCCAGCTCTTCAACATCCATCCGTGACGCCTCCGACAAAAGCTTTTCAGCCCCCGGCTCAAAGCCGGTTATATCCTTCCCTCCGTAACCCCACCTGAAGACGCCGTCGAGATGGCCCAGCAGGAAGACCCTTGTCAGGTTTAAGTCATTGGAGGCGAAGACCCTGAAGTCTTCCAGGACTTTCTGTCTGGTGATGGCGCTTGAAATACCGAGATGCATGGGGTCGCCGGCTTTCATGCCCACCGCCGGATATACCTGGGGGACCTCAAGGATATCTTTAGAGACATTTATGGCCGGGAACGGATAGTTGATGCCCAAAAGGTATCCCCCGGCGTCTCTGATGATCTTCGTGATCTGCCATCCGTTCTGATCCCTCCTGAACCGTGAGTAATCTATGACGGCGAGCTTCTTTACGGGCCTGTGTTCCCTGGGCCTTATCAGAAAATTGAAGATAGATACTTTTATGTCCCGCGGTTCCGCGTAGACATGCGGCCCCTCAAAATTGATTATGAGCGTCTTTACGCGGGTGGGGTCGAAGCCGCCGGTCGTGATCCCTTTCGGCATCGGGTTTGTAACGGATACATCCAGGTACGCGAGATTAGGCACCCCCTCGGAGAGGCTTATATTCGGGCCAAAGATGAAGTTGCCGTTGATATCCTGAAGCCCTATCCTGGCCCGGTAGGGTTTTTGCCAGTATTCCATAATGTTATTATCGACGGCCGGGCTCATAAGTACCTCGATGTGCAGGTTATCCATATTGACCGGCCCGTTTTCAAGATCCCTTATCAGCTCAACGCGGTAGTATCTGTTCTTCTTCCAGTCAAGGCCTCCCTGTATCCTGAATGCGGCGTCAAGCTGGTACAGGTCTTTACCCAGGCCTTTCACGGTTACGCCGCCATCTCCCGTGATGCCGTCTTCCTTTATATCGATATTCGTGTAACCGCCCAGTCCCTGTATGTCCCTCACCCGCCACCCGGTGTCAAAAGGTATCAATATACCGCTTGCCACGCGTATCGGCCCTATGACCACCGGCATCATATACGAAGTAAGGGGGGCGCCGAGCTTAAGGGTGAGGGTGATAGTGCTCTCTCTCAAGAGGTCTTCCATATCGGCATCGAGAGGTATGGACAGGATAGGCACCGCCACGTGTATATTTCCCCCGGTGTCGCACGAATCGAGGGTCCGGGCGAATGTGTCTTCTTTGCCGTTTTTGTATCTCAGGGTCAGGTCCAGGCTCCCGTCCTTATTCCGCAGCTCTTCCGGTATCGATACGGAGAAATTTATGACCGCGTTTTGCGGCTGGCAGGAGAGCGGGCGCATATCCCCTCCGGCCGGAGAGGATCGATCGAATCGAAGCGTTATCAGACCGGGGGACTCTTTTATGACGGAGCTGCCGGGCTCGACCTCCTGCAGGAAGACGTTTTTGACGGTATGGCCGTCCTTCATGAACTGCCATGCGATGGCGCCCGGATCAAGCGCTATACCTTCTATCCTTAAATTGGTGAAGCTGAAGGCCATATTGGAATTTGTCTTCTCGCCCTCCATCATATAATGTTCCACGCAGAATAGCACGGTCTCCTCCGGGGAGAAGACCGCCCCGGACCTCGTCTTCACAGGCCTTTCGGGGACTTTTAGCGAGATCTCATATCTTCCTTCGCCGCCGACGGTTATCCATTCGTTATCTCCGGAATACTCCGCCCATTCCCCGTTCTTCTCGGATTTCAGGCAGACGCGGAGCCTGCTGGGCCTCGTATCATTGGGGCTCATCGACCCCTTTGGTATCCGCACATCCACGTATATGGTCTTGCCCGGCAGGCGTCTTCTCAGGTCTTCATACGGTATGCCGGAATAGTATTTCAGGTTGAGCGCGCCGCCATACCCTATCTTTTTATCTCTTTGGAGCGTCAGAGGAGAGACGGCGCCGGTATGGACAGAATATACGTGTGAGTCGACATGCCCGACGGAGACGGCCGGCCCGTCTCCCGCGTCTTCCCACGCTCCTTTAAGGATGATGTCCTGGTAGCAATCCCTGTCATTGAACGTCCCGTCCGTATCCGCCCGCGAAAAGACGGCGACAATAGAGAGGATAGCGGAGACGACGACCGTATGTACACCCCTGCGTATATTTATAGCCATATTTGAAAGTATACTATTACATCCGCAGGAGGTAAAGCGGTTTTTTAGATCCCGGGTTTGTGGTATAATCATATCGGTATACAGGCGGTAATGCTGTCTAACTATGGATAGGAGGGTATATGAATAAACCCGGCTTGCTCAAAGCTGTGAACACGGCGCTCTTCCTGTCGGCCCTTGTACAGGCGTCCACAGGCCTCGTCTTCCTCCTGCATATAAAGACCCCTTATATAAAGGAGCTCTTCGAGGTCCACGAATATAACGGGGCGCTTCTAGTGCTGCTCATATGCGCCCACATAACGCTCAACTGGGGATGGATAAAGGCGAACTTTACCCGTACCGGTAAATAATTTTTTTAAAAAAAGATTGACAAAAATATCTATATATCGTATTATTGCGATAATACGATTAAGGAGTTTATCTTAGATGACCGATTATACGAAGGAGAGCGGGATCCTCAAGGCATTGGCCCATCCGATAAGGCTGCGTATGGTGGAAGGGCTGCTTGGCAAAGAGTGCAGCGTGAAGAGGATGGTCACCGCCCTGGATATGCCGCAATCCACGGTATCGCAGCATCTCGGCATATTGAGATCCCGCGGCATCGTTACGGTAAGGAAAGAGGGCGTCACTACCTGCTACCGTGTGGTCGATCCGAGGATAAGGGGGCTTATGAAGATAATAGGAAGGGGCGCGGGAAGGGCCGCGGCCGTTCTCATCTTTTTACTCGCGATCTGCGCCTCCGGCACGGTCCAGGCCGCGGAAGAGCCCGGCGCGGCGCCCTTGACGCTTACATTCGATCACTTCTGCCGGAGAGTTCTCGAGCACTATCCGAAGCTTAAGGAGCAGGGGGCATCGGTCGAGGTGGCGATCGCGCAAAAGTTCCGGGCCCTCGCCGGTTATATGCCCCGTATCCAGGCCATGGCGTCGATGACCGCCGGTAATGACCAGGTCTACGTATTCGGCACCCTTCTGCGCCAGAGGGCCTTCGCCCAGTCGGACTTCGCGCTCTCCCAGCTGAACGATCCCGATCCGCGGACCAACTATAATATAGGCCTGCACGGGGAGATGCCGCTATTCGACGCGCTGCAGACGGCGTATAAGGTCAAGTCCGCGAAATATATGGTCATGTCGGCCAGGTACGACGAGTTCTTCTCGAGATCAGAGGCCATACTGATCGCCACGGACGCTTACCTCCATGCCATCGCGACCAGGGACCTCCTGGGCATAGTGGAAGAGGAGTGCAAAAATTCCGCGGAGGATATAAAGCAGGCCGAAGAGTTGAAACAGAAGGGGATGGTGCTGGGGGCGGATTTTTATGCCGCGAAGGTCACCCTGGGGAACCTCAACAGCATAAAGAACGATCTCGAAGGGCAGATGTTGAGGGATTCGGCCCTCCTTAATATACTGATGGGAGATGACCCGCTCGGGCCCGTCATCATATCAGAAAGCCTGCCGGGCGGCAAGGAGACCCGTTCCGCATTGAAAGATTGGCTGGCCGAAGCGGCCAGGTCTCGCCCCGACCTTAAGTCGATAGACGAGGCGATACGCGCCGGGGAGGCGGATCATCTCCGTGAGCGCCTGAGCGCACTGCCGAAGGTAAGCGCTTTCGGGGACCTCAATGAGAATACGCACGATTTCGAGACAGGCGGCGGCAGCTTCGCCGTGGGTCTTAAAGGGAGCATCGATATATTCGAGCCGGACTATTTTGCAAGGGTGAAGTCCGCCAGGGGATCACTGAGGAAAATGGAGCACGAAAGGGGAGTCGTAAAAGACGCCATAACTAAAGAGGTGACCGACGAATACACCCGTTTTGAGTCCTTTAAAGCGAACATTCCCGTCCTCCTGGAGATGAAGAGCGACTCGGGCGAGGCATTGAAGCTTACCCTGCCGTTATATCGCGAGGGCCGGAAGTCGATCGCGGACCTGCTCGGCATGAGGAGGTCATACGTGGAGACGAACCGGCATTATTACGGCCTGGTCGCAGGATCGAGGACCTCCTGGGCGAGCCTGCTCTTCCTGTCGGGACAACTGGACGAGTCGAGGGCTTCGCAGATCGTCAAAGGCGGAGAGTGACATAATGGCCGAACACCATTCCCATTTCATAAGCAGGACGGTCGACTATTTTGCGCGATCCAAGATAACTCCCCTCATCATAGGTTTTTCCATACTGGTAGGCCTCTTTTCCGTATTGAATATCCCCCGAGAGGAAGAGCCGCAGATATCCGTGCCCATGTTCGACATATTCGTCTCATACCCCGGCGCCACCGCCGAGGAGATGGAGCGGAGGATCGTCACCCTGGGCGAGCGGAAGCTCTGGGAGATACCCGGCGTAGAGTATATATATTCCACTTCGGAGACGGACGGCGCCATCATCATAGTGCGTTTCAGGGTGGGTGAGGACGCGGAGGAGAGCCTCATCAAGTTGTATACAAAGGTCTATTCGAACCTCGACTTCCTGCCCAAAGGGGCCAGCCAGCCGCTCATCAAGGTACGGTCGATCGACGATGTCCCCGTCCTCGGCCTGACGTTCTACGGCCCCCCCGATCCGGTCGCTCTCCGCAGGACGGTCGCAAAGGTACGGGATGCCATCAATGCGATACCCGATGTCTCCGAGACGCACCTGACAGGAGGCAGGAGGAGACAATTCCAGATATTCATAGACGAAGAGAAGCTGAAAGAGAGGATACTTAACCCGAACGAGATAATAGACCTCATCCAGAAGGCCAACGTGAAGCTCAATGCCGGTCACCTGGAGAGCGTGCCGGAATATATGAACGTCGAGGCCGATGCGTTCTTCAGGTCCAGGGAAGACCTGGAGAACCTGGTCGTCGGGGTGAGCGCGGGCGGCGTCGTCTACCTGAAAGATATAGCCAGGGTCGTGGACGGGCCCGACGAGACGGAGACGGACGTCAGGATCAACTTCGTGCCGCACGGCCATCAGGCCGCGAAAGGGCCTTTCGGCGCCGTCACGCTGTCGGTCTCCAAACGCAAGGGCGCTAACGCCTCGCGGCTCTGCAAGAAGGTGATCAGGGCCCTGGACGGCATGAAGGGCACCGTGATCCCGGACGGCGTCTCGTATACCATTACGCGCGACTACGGCAAGACGGCCGATGACAAATCCAACGAGCTCTTGTTCCATATGGCGCTGGCGGTCTTCGGCGTCAGCATCCTCATCGCCCTGTCGCTGGGGTGGAGGGAGTCGGGGGTGGTAGCCATCGCGATACCCATGACGCTGTCGTTGACGCTCGCGTCGTTCTACCTTCTCGGATTCACGCTCAACAGGATCACGCTCTTCGCGCTGATATTTTCGATAGGTATACTGGTCGACGACCCGATCGTCGACGTGGAGAATATAGTGCGCCACCTGCGCATGCCGAAGAATAAAGGCCGCCCGATCCTGGACGTCACCGTCGAGGCGGTCAACGAGGTAAGGAGCCCGCTCATACTGGCCACGCTCACCGTGATGGCGGCAATACTGCCTATGGCATTCGTGAGGGGATTGATGGGGCCGTACATGAGGCCGATACCCATAGGGTCGAGCGCCGCCATGTTCTTCTCCATGGTAGTCGCGTTCGTCGCGACGCCCTGGGCCGCTTATAAGATACTGGGCGGCGCGCATCTCAAAGGGAAGCTGAAAGGCCACGGCGAGAGCGAAGACGAAGGGATGCTGACGAGGTTCTACCGCTGGTATATGCGCCCCCTGATCTACGATGAAAAGGTGCGCGTAAAGTTCTTAAAGATACTGGGGATACTGCTGCTCTTATCGGTGATGCTGGTCCCTCTGGGGCTTGTGAAGGTAAAGATGCTGCCGTTTGACAATAAGGACGAGTTCCAGGTGGTCCTCAATCTGCCGGAAGGGACGTCGATAGAAAAGACGGTCTCCGCCATAGAAGAGCTCACCCGGTACCTCGTTACGGTCCCGGAGGTGAAGGATATAGAATCGTATGTCGGGACGAGCGCCCCGTATAATTTCAACGGCCTTGTCCGCCACTACTTCCTCCGCTCCAAACCTTACCAGGCGGACCTGCAGGTGAACCTGGTCGATAAGCACCACCGCAAGCGCCAGAGCCACGACATAGCCAAGTTCGTACGCCCGATGGTCCACGAGATCGCCGGCAGGTACGGCGGCCATGTCCAGGTGGCTGAAGTGCCTCCCGGGCCGCCGGTCCTTTCGACGCTGGTCCTCGAGATATACGGGCCGACGCTCGAAGGGCAGGCCGCCCTGGCCGGCAGGATCGAGGAGATATTCAAAGGCAATAAGGGCGTTACCGACGTCGATACGTATGTACAGGCCCAGGAGAAACTGCTGCGCCTGCGCGTCGACACGCAGAAGGCCACGCTTAACGGCATACCCGTCCAGGCGATCGCCCAGACGATAGCGCTGGCAGCCGGCGGAAAAGACGTCGACCTGGCGCACCTGCCTGGCGAATATGAGCCCGTCGATATCATACTCAGGCTGCCGAAGGAGAAGCGCGGCATGCTCGACTCCATACTAAATATAACGCTCCTTTCGCGCTACGGCCTGCAGATACCCGTCAGGGAGCTCGTCACGGTCGCCGATCGGCTCAAGGACAGGGCGATCCACCATAAGAACCTGATGAGGGTCTCGTATGTCCTCGGGGATGTATCGGGAAAGTTCGAAAGCCCCGTCTATGTGATAATGGGGTTATCGGGCGATATCAATAAGCTGCCGCTGGGCGAGATCACCGGCACGGGACAGAAGCGTATGGGGCAGCATTTCACGGAACAGCCGGGGTCCGCCGAATCATGGGCGGTCAAGTGGGATGGGGAGTGGCAGATCACATATGAAGTATTCCGCGACCTGGGACTCGCCTTCGCGGCGGTCCTGATCCTGATATATGTCCTTGTCGTAGGATGGTTCCAGTCGTTCAAGACGCCGTGGATCATCATGCTGCCGATCCCGCTCACGCTGGTCGGCATCCTGCCGGCGCACTGGATGACCGGCACATTCTTTACGGCAACATCGATGATAGGGATGATAGCAGGCGCCGGCATAGTCGTTCGGAATTCGATAATACTCGTGGATTTCATACAGCTCCGCCTGGCGGAGGGCATGTCGCTGGAAGAGGCGGTCGTTGACGCGGGCGCGAAACGTTTCCGTCCCATGCTCCTTACCGCATCGGCCGTGGTCGTGGGCGCTTCCGTGATACTCTTCGATCCTATATTCCAGGGGCTTGCGTTATCGTTGATGGCCGGCGAGGTCGCGTCTACCGTCCTTTCGAGGACCGCGGTGCCGGTCATATATTATATGGCGATGAAGAAGAGGTCTTAAGAAGAGGAGGCGATATGGAAAGGATACTGAGAGGGATAGCGGGGTCATTTATACTGATCAGCCTCGTCCTGGCATACTATCTCAGCCCGCTATGGCTGTGGTTCACGGCGTTCGTCGGGTTGAACCTGCTCCAGTCCGCTTTTACGAACTGGTGCCCCATGATGTCGATCCTAAGGAAGGCAGGCATCAATTAAAACGATAGCAGCACGCTGTCTGGTATATCTGGCCGTTCTCCTCCTGGCCGCGGGAGCCCCTGCGGACGAGGAGTCCATAGCGAAGATATCCCCCGCAAGCCCGGTCATATCGCTTTATGACCCTTTCATAGCAAAGATAAAGATCAACGGCTATTTCGAAGATCCGCATGACGCCCGGCAGGTGGAGGTCAACGCGCACTTCACCTCCCCCGACGGCAGAGAATCCGTAATGCCCGCTTTCTTCACCGGTAAAAATAACAGATGGGAGGTAAGGTATACCCCCGCGGCGGCAGGGAAGCATTCCTATTACGTAGAGCTTAAGACAGGCCTCCTCTCCCAGAGGTCCGCGACCGGTTCTTTTATGGTAGAGAAGAGCACCGGCGACGGATTTTTGAGAAGGAGCGCGAACAATTACCGTTATCTCGTCTTCGATTCCGGCAAGCCGTTCTTCGGCCTGGGCCATAACGTCTGCTGGACGTCGGACAACACCGCCGCGACGTTCAGAAGTTATTTCTCGAAACTGGCGAAGAGCGGATGCAATATAACAAGGGTATGGCTCAATAACGGGTGGACGCTCAAGATAGAGTTCGGCAAACTGGGCGACTATGACATGGCCCAGAGCGCCGAATTTGACCTCATACTCGAGGAGGCCCGGGAGAACGGCCTCTACCTCATATTGACGCTCGATTCCTACAGTTCGCTCATGGATGAAAAGGGGAGCTGGGGCGAAGAGGCCTGGAGGAGCAACGTCTACAATAAGAAGAACGGCGGCCCTTGCGAAAAGCCGTGGGACTTCTTCACCGAGGCCGAGGCGAAGAGGCTTTATAAGAAACGGCTCAGGTATATAATCTCGCGGTGGAGCTATTCGCCGAACATATTCATCTTCGAGCTCTGGAACGAGCTGGATGCGCCGAAAGAGTGGGTGGTCGAGATGACGGATTATATAAGGTCGATCAACCCTCACGGGCAGTTCGTGACGACGAGTTTAGGATACCCCTGGGCGAACAATTTTGACGAGACGTCGATATGGTCATTAAAAGAGGTCGATATCACGGAGCGCCATATCTACGGCAATATGGCGGCGGATATCATCGGGTACATCATCTCGACGAATAAGGTCCTCTCCGAAAAGTACCGGAAACCGATGCTCGTAGAAGAATTCGGCATGGATTGCGGCAAGAACGACACGGAGTGCGATCCGGGAGGGGAGGGCGTCGCGCTCCATAGCGGCATCTGGGCCGCCGCGTTATCCGGTTCTTTCGCGGGCACCATGGGCTGGTGGTGGGATACGTATATGTGCAGGCGCGACCTCTACTTCAACTACCGGTCGCTCGGCGATTTCATCAAAGGTGTTGACTGGGATTCGTCGAACGTCTCCTTTGCGAAGACGTCGCCTGTAATGAAGAAGGTCTCCCCGGACGAAGAGACCGTTTACTCGGACGTATCCGTTTCGGCGAAAGAGATATGGGGTGATATGAGTTACGGGGAATTCACCGTGGAGGCCTCGGGCGACCTCTCAGGCGGCGTGCTGAACCATTACCTCCAGGGGAGCGCGAAGGCCGGTATCAGGATAGAGCCCGTCTTCCATGTGGACTATCCGGCCGACGGGGAATTTCACGTATATGTAGGCACGGTCTCGAATGAGGCGCGTCTCGTCATAACGCTCGACGGCTCGGAAGCCCTCGCAAAAGATTTTCCTACAGGGCCGGGCGAAGGGCCGTGGCAAAAGAGCTTCTTCAGGAAAGATGAAAAGGTCTACCAGGGTTACTACGGCACGACCGAAAAGATAAAGGTCCCGAAGGGAAGCCATACCATAAAGGTATCCAATGCGGGTAAGGACTGGCTCGGCATGAAACGCGTGGTCTTTACCAACTACAGGGCGAGCGACATAGCGGATGCGAGGGTCGCCGGTATGACCGTGGGAGAAGATATGCTCTTCTGGGTACAGAATAAGGGATATAACTGGTATGACGTATGCCAGAAGAAGGCCGACCCCCCGTTTATAAAGGGCGCCTATTTTTCCGTGTCGGGCATAGAAGACGGTGAATATGATGTGAGGTGGTGGGACACATTCAGGGGCGGGACCGTTTCGACCGTACGGGCAAAGGCCTCAGGCGGAATGCTCAGGCTGGAGATCCCCGATTTTTCCAGAGACATCGCCGCGAGGATCAGAAGGTCCCCGGGCCCCGGATAGAGCCGCCCATCAGAACCTGTACTGGACCCCGGCGCTGTATATGTTCCTCTTATATTTGTATATCCCGATGGTGGCGGCGTCATCTACGAATATGTGCTGAAGCTGGATATCGAGACCTTTGAAGACCTCTATCGCCACCATATTGGATATCGTCAGGATATCGTCACTGCGATGTTTCTCATATATGGTGTTCCCCTTCACAAAGTCCTGCCGGAAATAGTCGCCGACTATGCTCCACCTTATCTTCTTTGAGAGGGGAGTGGTCGCGCCGACGGTGAACCGGTTCCCGCAGTATGTCCAGTTGCTGCCCTTGGCGCGTTCGTAATTCAGCGCGTAGCGCACCTGCACGAACCCGTCCCGCTTTTTGGTGAAGAAATAGAACCATCCCAGGGACCCAAGGTACTCATTGGCGTCCCTCGAATCGTTATCATATGTGACCGGCCATTTGTAGTATTTCCTGTTATGCTGGAAGGCAAGCTGGACCATATTGTCCCTGCCGAGCATCACATTGTTCACATTGCTCAATCCCAGCAGGTCCAGGTAATGTTTATCGTTTATCCTGACGTAGTTGTAATGGACCGGGAAACCCACCATAATCTCATCTATGAAGAAGGCGGGATAGAGCGACAGGTCGGCGCTCAGTGTGTCGTAAAACCCGAGGTCGAACTGTTTTGCATAATAGAAAGAACCCCCGCCCTTCACATTAAAATAATCCGACGGCCTGAAATTATATTCCCCCTGGCAGGTATAGACATTTCGCCAGTCGCCCTGGTTGTCTATGTCCGACGCGAGCGAATCATCGCCCGGTTTCAATATGACGTTGTCGTCGTATTGGAGCGCCGTCCCGACGTTCCCGCGGAAGGGCCTCTCGGCGTCCTCTTTTCTCGTGATGGCCTCAACGTACTCATTTGCGAAAGCGGCCATATCGGTCGCCGGGTCCTTTATGACGATCTGGCGGAACATCTCCTTGGCATCGGCCAGTTTTTTCGTCTCCATATAGGCGATGCCCTTATAGTAGGTTGCGGTCCTGGCCAGCGAGCCGTCCAGTTCCGCCGCCCGGTCGAGAGACGCGACCGCCTTATCGATATCCTTCTTCTCCCTCAATAAGACGAGCCCTTTCAGGAGGGCGACCTGGGCAGGCGCCACGGACCCTTTCTCGGCCCTGTCGATCCATCTCTTCGCCTCATCCGTCTCATTGCATTGATAAAGGACGTCTATAAGCTCGGGGATGGCGTTATCGATCGGGGGCCGGAGTTTGGCCGCAGCTTCGAGGTTGGCTCGCGCCTCTTCAAAATCCTGGAGTTTTTTGTATGTCAATCCCAGGTAGTAGGCAACGGCAGACGAGCCCTCATCCTCTTCTCTCATATCTTTCAGCAATATGAGGGCCTCTTCGAAATTCTCGTGCTGGTAGAGCGATATCGCCCTGTCCATCTTCTCTTTATCCTGGGCCCATGCTTCGGAGGGGATGCAGGAGGGACCGTAGATAGCGAAGACTGCGGTAAAGAGTAAAAAAATAGCCGATATGCTGTTTCTGCTCATTTCCTTATGTGGATATTTGTACCAAGATTATCATATAATCACAGGCAAGTCAAACGGCATAACCGGTTGACAAATAAACGATAGTGTTGTAACTTATTTATCGGCGGCCACACCAGACAGAAAGGAAAAATATGCTCTCATTCATCAATATCCCGGCAAAGGTAATAGGCATCCTGGAGGCGAACATATCCCCCCGCGAGATAGCCGCAGGCGTGTGCCTCGCCGTCTTCCTGGGGTTCGTCCCGCTGAACGGGCCTATGGCGCTCCTCCTTGCCGTCTTCTTCTTCGTCTTCAGGATAAACCGCGTCGCCACTCTCCTGACCCTCCCGTTATTCAAGACCCTGTATATTTTAGGGGCAAGCCGGCTTACCGATGCGGCTGGGACCGCCATCCTGGAGAAGGCGCAATGGCTCGACGGTTTTTTCAGGTGGCTTACCCATCTGCCGGTGATAGCGTATCTCGATCTGAATAATACGCTCATAGCCGGGGGGCTCGCGGTATCGCTGGCGTTCTCTATACCGGCTTATTTTGTCTCCAAAAAGGCAAGCGCCGTCCTGATATCCGCATATTCCGCGCGGATGAAAGATTCGGCGTTCGCGAAGTGGGCGTCCGGCATAAAGATGGCGGGCCTGATGGGCCCGGACGCGGCCGCCACATTGAAGAACGTCCAGGTCCGGGTAAAACAGACATTGATAGGGAAGATCAGGCGGGCGATGTCGAAGCCCGGGAAGCCGAAGAGCGCCTTCCTTAAACGCATTAACGTTGCCGGCATTGCGGTCATCATAACTCTGCTTGCCGCCTTCCACCTGGGTGTGGGATTTTTTATAAGCCCCGCCCTAAGTTCGTTCATCGTGGATAACCTGAACAGATATACCCCCGCCAGGATAACGGTAGATAAAGTGAATATCTGGCCGTTGACCTTATCCTTCTCGCTGAAAGGCATGAAAGTATTCGACCCCGAAAAGGAAGGGATGCGCATAGCAAAGGCGGACCTCGCCGTTATAAGGGTGAGCCCGCTTGCCCTCCTTTCCAGGAGGATGGTATTCTCCGATATAAGTATGACCGGCGCCGAGATCGATGTGGAGGGGACGGCGGACGGCAGTTTCAATATAAGCCGCCTGGCCGTTCCGAAAAGCGGGGCCGCGAAGACCGGGGCCGACTTTGAATGGCGCGCGCTCATGCAGAAGAAGGACTGGTTCGGCAAGATCTATGGATCCGTAAGAAAGCGTTTCTCTAAAAAGGGCCAGGAGAAGATAAAGGAAGACCGCAAGAAGGCGAGGGAGGTGACCGTGACCACGGAAGCGCTCCCCAAAGGCAAGCTCGTAAAATTCAGGACGGCGAAGGACCTCTATCTTTTTGAGATAAGACGGCTCGATATAAGGGGTGCGCGTATAAACGTGAAAGCGAACGGCCGGACGGCGGAACTGGATAAGGCCGATATACGCATGACCCGTCTCGCCTATGATCCCGAGAACGGTATGGCTTTGGACTTACTTGATATGAGAGGGGTCATAAAGAGAGGCGGTGTTCCCGCAGGCGGGTTCGATATCTTCTTTTCAAAAAATTTTAACAGAGATGTCCCCACGGCCGTCTTCAGGGTCGAATTGAAAGACGTGGATATGACCGCCGTTAGTTTCATATACGAGGACTCGCTGCCCGTGCGCGTGGAGAAGGGTATCATAACGCTTGGGTCCAGGACGTCCGTCACCGGTGACGCGATCGCTTCGCGTAATGAGATCCATCTGAGGGACCACTCCGTCTCGCCGAAGCCGGGGGGCAGTCCAACGATGGGCCTGATACCGATATCGGCCGTGTGCGATGCGGTGAACCACGTAAACCCGCTGACGCTCAAATTCGACATAGGGGGGACCGTCGAAAGGCCGGAATTCGGCTCCTTCCAGGAATCGCTGATGGCCCTGATAAAGCCGTACATCACGGACTTCCAGGAGAAGATAAAGAACGAAGGCCTCAGGATGCTGGATAACCTGCTCAAGAAAAAAGGTGACGGGCAGTAAAACCGGTTCGTTATGAGATTCATTATATCTATATTGATATGGGTCGTAGGCGCTGTCATTACGGCCGCCGCATTTATCGCGAGCCTGGCGCTCTCTATAGCCCCATTTCCGCTCCCGAACAGGAGGAAGCTGGTCCACGCACAGTGTTTCTGGTGGGCGGATGCCCTGGTGGCGTTGAACCCGTTCTGGTCTCTCAGCGTAGAGGGGCTGGAAAATATCGACCATGATAAGACATATGTGATAGTCGCCAACCACCAGAGCCTTGCCGACATCATCATAGTATATAAGACGCATATGTATTTCAAGTGGGTGGCCAAGAAGAGCCTTTTGAGGGTGCCTTTCATAGGGGGACTGCTCTGGGTCAATGATCATATCCTGCTCTCCAGGGGGGACTTCGGCAGTATAAAGGAGGTCTATAGAGAGGCCTCCGAGCGGCTCAGGGCCGGTATATCCGTCTTATTTTTCCCGGAAGGGACGCGCAGCGGCACGGACGAGATGAGCGAATTCCTGAACGGGGCTTTTAAGCTGGCCATAAAGGAGTCCAAGCCGGTCCTCCCCGTCTTCATAGGCGGCACCAGGGAAGCGATCCCGAAAGGCGGCTGGGTCTTTAAGACGAAGGTATCGGCGCGCCTGGTAGTATTCCCTCCCATCGATATATCCGGCTACAAGACCGCCGACTACGCCGTCCTGAGAGACCTGGTGCGCGATAAATTAAAAAAGGCCGCTTTGCAGTAATCCGCAAGACGGCCTGTCACAAGGTCCGCATTAAAAAGATCAATCATCCGGAGCGACCCATGTACCGGACGCTGTCCCATCGAAAGTGTGCAGGCTGCCGTTATAAGTGCCGGATGCGGTGCCTGTGGCATCCCTGTCCAGCCCCCCGCCGTCTATGTAGCCGGTGACCGTCCCCGTCCAGGTGCCGCCGCTCCACGAGCCGGGCGGTTGTATGGTAACGGTATCATCGGTCGCAGTGTTCGTGCAGTGTATATGCCAGTCATTGGTGGGGAGGAGGTCGAAGCTTCCGCTTATCGCGGCAGTCCATGTCTTATCGGCCTCAAGGTACATCTCTACAGTGACTGCGGCAGTGCTCTGGAATTCGGCGCTGGAGCGTGACTTATCGAGCGTCGTTATCGTGTCATAAGGGGAGTAGGTGACAGGCGTATTGACGACTTCGTCGAACGTGGGCCTGTTATCGGTAGTCGCCATGATGTCGCCCATTGACGCCGTTGATGTCGTCTCTACGGCCTCCGCGAATTTAGCGCCCTCACCGGCGACGAGCGTGGTGCCGGCTTCCGCAGCAGTCGTGTCGGAAGGGTTCGAATAACCGTCCGCCATAGCGCCGGCGCCATACGACTGGTCCAGGTCCGTCTTCTGTTCGGTCGACGTGAAGACGGGGGCCGATATGGCCCCGGATGCGTCGACAATAGAATTCTGGCCCGGCTCTACCGTCATCGTCTGTCCCGAGACCGCGCTTGTGATGAACCCGCCGCCGCCCTCGTAAAATGCCTGCGTGCCGGCCGGCTGTATATCGAGATACATCACCGTGCCCCTGGCGCCGCAGGTGGCCGTAGGCGTCTTGACCTGGAATGTCGACTTTTTGCCCAGTTTCTCTATGACGGCTTTTATCTTCCCGTTCTTCGATTCGAAAGTATTTTCAAACTCCCCGGTCGCGGGGTCGTATTGCAGTTTTATGATGGCCAGTTCGGTGTTCGATTGGATGATTATCAGGTTGCCGTTACTCAGGCGGACCTCCGCCCTCCCGCCTTCGCCGGCCTGGAGTTTATCTCCCTCGTATACCACCTCGTTGACCTTCGCCATGCGGAAATCCTCGGACCCTTTTTTATAGATGCGAACCTCGCCCGCCATGTCCGTTATCGAAGCCGTCATCATGGAGGCGCCTTTATAGGAGACCCACTTCTTCGTAAGCGCCGGTTCCACGATCTTCTTATTCAATGCCATCTCGGCGTCGAGAGACGGCCTCGGCTCCTGCGGCGCGTCCTTGAAGACGACCATGGACGAATTGCCTTTTCCGACATCGACTTTCGTCTCCGGGAGCGCCTGGTTCAGGAGAGAGATGAGGCCTTCTTTTACGAGCACGCCGGTCCTGCCGGCCTGATAAGAGACGAATATATCCGAACCTTTGACCCTTCCCAGGGCATTGGGCGTGGCGATGAGGAATGTATCCGGGCGGCCCGTCTTCGATACAACCGCTTCTATGGTCCCGCGCGTGAGGCTCAGCCGGGCGAGCTCTCTCTTGTCATTTGCGCCTATCAGATATTCGTCCACGATGACGCAGCTGTTCGGCGCAAGCTTGATGACGCTATTGTCGCGGAATGTGACTTTGACCTTGGAGTAGCTCTTGGTCCTGATGCGGTCTTTCAGAGAGACCGTGTCGTTCTCTTTCAAAAAGACCGCCTCCGCCGCCCCTGGGCGCAATATATCCGCAGCCCCCTCTACCGAGGTCACCGTCCCGATCCCGGGCTCCGCCTGCGGATACGATATTCCGGAGGAAGCGAAGAATACGGATAGCGCCAGCGATAAGATATGTCTCTTATTCATTTTCTGCTATGGCCAGTTTTGACATCACGACAAGTTCAAGGTATAGAAAGTCGAACGGTTTCAGGACATAACCGTACGCGCCCAGCTCTATGGCCTTCTGGACCTTCCCGTCATCCTGGTCGGAAGTGACCATGACCACTCCCAGTTTAGGGTTTATACCCAGAAGCCCCTTCAGCGTCTCGAGGCCGTCTATCCCGGTCATATTCATGTCCAGGAGGGCCATCGAAAATTTTTCTCCCCCGGCGATCCTGAGGGCCTCCTCGCCGCTTCCGGCCTCCAGCGTCCTGTAACCCTTGGTCTGAAAAAAGCTCTTCAACATATTACGGATGCCCGTTTCGTCATCGACGATAAGTACCGACTTCTCTCTCTTTCCGGAAGGGCCCGGGGCCATACGCGTCTGGGCATTGAGTATCCTCCCGAGCTGCTCTACGAGCTGGGGGATCTCGGTCTTCTTGCTCAGGGCCTCGTTCGCCCCGGCCTCCCGCACCTCTTTTTCTATCTGGGGAGTGAGGATGCCGGAATATATCACAACAGGCATCTTCTTCTGGAACTCCCGTATCTTTTTCAGGACGGAGATGCCGGATTCTCCGGCCAGCTCGATGTCCAGCAGGACGAGGTCGAGCGGTTCCTTGAAGATAATATCGAGCGCCTGATCGGCGCTGGGTACGGTTATCGCTTCGTACCCGTTAAGCTTCAGCGCCTTCTGAAGCAGCTCCCTTATATATATCTCATCATCCACTACAAGTATCTTTGCCATGGCCGCTCCTGATCACTTTGAAGGAAAGTATACGGATACCGTTACGGGTTTCGAGCTGAGCAATTTTCCTTTGGACGCAGGGCGTCCGAATTCGGAGAAGGGGACGCCGAGGGCCGTTATATGGCCGCGCAGGGTCTCTAATTCCGCAGTCGATATGGAGAATATGATGATATCTTCCGATTCGTGATCGACCGACCCGCTCTTTCCGTGTATCATATCGGATATCTCCGACCTTTGACCGGGTGTGACGGGCCCTACGTGCCAGTGGAGCACGTCCGACGCCTCCCTTTCGATATATACGGATACGGGCAATTGCCCCTTCGAAGGGATGGATGTGTCCTTTGTGAAGTCGGTGAAATACGAAGCGCCGGAGAACGATTGTATCCGTGAGGCCGCCGTCTCGATGGCCGGTCCTGTGCCCGTCAGGAGGATATGGTCATTGGCGCGGTAATTCGGCGTGATATCCGCGGTATTCAACGCGTCGGATAACCGCTGTTCGCGTTCGGAGTCCCGCCGCCTCTTCTCTTCGGATGCCTGCCGCGCGCTGAGCTCTATCGAACTCACCTCTTCTTCGAGGCTCCTTATGGAGCCCTCTAACGCCGATCTCTCTTTAATCCTCTGCTGTAATTCAAGGTTCGCGGCGTTTCTCGCTTCCTCTATCTCCGTCTTTGTCTTCTCGGTATAGGACTTTCCCAGTTCCACACGGCTTTTTTCCTGCAAAACCTTTATATCACCTTCCAGCGTCCGCAGTTCGTCGGCCTTTTTTCGTACCTCGGCCTCTTTCTTATCTTTCTCCCCGTAATCCACCGTTGTCTCGCCGCCCTGTTTCGAGACGATAAAGTGCCAGTGAAGAGGCGCCGGTTTGACGCTTACCGCCGCCTGCGGCCCGGGATCGGCAGGGGCCGGGCCTTCATCCTTAGACAGCTCTTCTTCGAGAAGCGTCTTTTCCGCTTTCGTCCCCTCGGTGTCTTTTTTAACATTCACACCCAACCCGGTGGCTATGTTCTGTAGCTCATCCAGCAGGGCCTTGCCCTCGCTGTCGCCGCCTGACCTGATCGTCTCTTTCTTTATTATAACTGCGTCATCGCTCCCGGGGCCCCTGCGGCCTTTGAAATGGTTCACCCCGATAAGGAAGGCCGCTATGGAGATGACCAGGACGGCTGCGACGACGATCAATTTTTTCGGTCTGCCCCGTTTCGGCGCGGAGGGTATCCTTTCCATATGGTCCAGGTTGAATAGGACGGTGGAGCTGAAATCGGAAGGGACCCTGACGTTCCCCAATTCCCACAACTGGTTTGAGACCGAACCGATGGCGCCCACATAGTTCCTGCACTTTGCGCAGTCCTTGATATGCGAGACGAATACCTGGTATTCGTCTTCCGCGAGCAGGTCTTCAAGGAACGGTTTGAGCCGTTTCTTGATGTCCGCGCAGGTTATCAGAAGATCATCCCCCATGTCTCAAGACCTCGTCTAATTTGTTCCTGAGCTGTACGCGCGCCTGGGTCGTCCGGATCCTGGCTTCTTTCTCGGGGACTTCGAGTATAGCGGAGATCTCTTTATATGAGAGGTGTGCCTGGTCGCGCAGGAGGAGAGGCGCCTTCGTATCGAGATCGAGCCCCAGGAGCGCCTTCTTCATGAGCCGGAGCGGCTCTCTCTTCGGCCGGGGCAGGTCCGCGAAGTCGGCATCGTCAAAGAAAGGTATCGCTTTGGTATCCCGGCTCCTCTCTATGACGCTCCTGACTGCCCTTACCATGAGCGTTGACTCGTCCTCAAGCGGCGACGCCGTCTGGAGCGCCTCGGCGAACCCTGCCGCGGCAACGTCATAGGCCTTGTTACGGTCGCCCCCGACCAGATATAAGGTCAGCGCGAATATCTTCTGCTGGCAGGACTCTATCGCCAGTTTCATGCTGTTCTTGTCCAGCTGATACTCCATCTTAACCCGTGCCTCCCTTTAACGGAAGGGTGAATATGAAAGTGCTGCCCTTGCCCGGTTCGCTCTCGACCCATATCTTCCCGCCGTGCGCCTCGACCGTCATCTTGCAGAAGGTGAGCCCGAGCCCCCGCCCCGCCTTCGCCTTCGCGGTCTCCACCTGGACGAATTTGTTGAATATCTTATCGAGGTACTCCTTCGGTATGCCGTCCCCGGTATCCCTGACCTGTATGCGGAACTTCTTTTCGCTCTTATCAAAAGAGGCCTTTATGGTTATCGAGCCCTTCGGGGGGGTGTATTTAAGGGAGTTATTGACCAGGTTGGCGATGACCCGTTTTATCAGTTCCCTGTCCGCCGACAGCGCCGGCAGCTCCCCGGGGATCTCCATCGATATGGTCTTATTATCGAAACGGGCGAGGATCTGGAGTTGTTCCATCACCTCTCTGGCTATATCGGTAAGGTTGAAATCCTCGTATCTTAATTTTATCTTTCCTTCTTCCATCTTGTTTATATCGAGCAGGTTTCCCGTCATCCTCTTCAATTCCTGTCCCGCGGCGAGCGCTATCTCCAGGCCGTCCTTCTGGTCCTGGGCGAGCTTATCCCAGGATTGCATCTTCAACAGCTGCATGAAGCCCGTTATGTTGGTGAGGGGGTTATTAAGGTCGTGGACTATCATGTGGGTGAGGCTGTCTTTCAACCCCTCAAGCTCTTTCAATTTCTTATAATTCTCCTCGATCGTCTTTTTGGTCCGGGCCAGGTCGTCCTGTATCTCTTTGCGTTCAACGGTCTTGCTCAACCGGTCTGCGATGGCGCCTATGAGACGCCTCTCCTCCTGGAGGAAAGGGCCCTCATCCATCGGAGGTTTCTCTTCAAGCAGGTATGCCTCGATGACGCCCGCTTTCGTCCCGAATATCGTGATATCGGCGGATTGCCCCCACTTCGTCATCTTAAAATCGTCCGTCTTGAATTCTCTCCCCCTGAATATTATCCTTGCGCAGGTTATCCCGGGGTATTGCCAGGAAGGGGGGATAAGGCGGACGGTCCCGTTGAATATATCATCCAGTGAGTTGGCGTATTTTGAGACGAGCTCGGCAATGCCGTAGAGGCAATTGAGCTCTTTTATGGCAAGCCCGACGTTGTTGAGCAGTGACTCTTTCTCTTCTTCCGCCTTCTTGCGTTTTGAGGCCTCTTCCGCGAGGCGTTCCTTATCGTTCATCCCGCATCCCTTTCGTAAATTCGCGTAAAACGCGCGCACTTTTATATTATAGTATACACTAAAAATCCCAAACTTCAAAAACAAGTGCGATATTTTACGCATAATTTTTCGTCTTCTCACATCAGGCGTTTACTTTTGTGCCCGCCTTCCGCTTGTCGTTCGTTCGGATTAGGCATCCTCACTCACTGTGGTGAAATTTTGATGGCCGATGAACCTGGTTACCATCAATCAATTGTCCAGTTTCCTCGGCCTTTCTATATCGCCCCAATGTATCAAAATTTCACGACAGTCGCTCCAGGCGGGGCACTAAAAGTTCCGCCTGCGCCGAGAGACGAAAAATTTCGCCGTGTCTGCCGCACGAAGGGTACTGTGAACGGCCATTAGAATTTTTTCGGCAATACCTGCTATCTCTTATCGGTGCACAAGGATTTACGTCGAGCGAATGCAGGAACTGACCGAGGCAAGAGATGAAAGGATATAGGCACCCGCACAGAGGGGATTTATCAAGTAACGGGTTATTGACACAAAGGCCGAGGGAATTCCTGCAAATTCGCGAGACGTAAACCGCAGCCTTCAAGGCTATAGGCAGGCTGTAGGCACCAATTTTGCTATGCAAAATTGGTAGTGCACGGCGA